>NZ_WBKL01000095.1:0-64675 GCF_015714705.1 Nostoc sp. NZL
GGGCAGGGGGAGCAGGGGAGGCATTTGATAATTCCTCACTTTTAACTCCTCACTCTTCACTCGATTGGGTGATTGCGGAGGTTAGCAGCTATCAAATAGAATCTTCCAGTTCTCTTGCACCCCGTATCGGTGTTTGGACGACTTTCACACCGGATCATCTTAGTCGCCATAAGACTTTAGAGAACTATTACAACATCAAAGCAAAGCTGTTGCATCAGTCAGAGTTGCAAGTGTTCAATGGCGATGATGCCTACTTGAGCCAGTTAGGTTTAAGTGCTTGGCCTAATGCTTATTGGACAAGTGTCAAAGGAAAAGATTTCCTGATTAGCGAAAAAGGCTTTTACATCGAGGACGGCTGGATTGTGGAAAAATTGACTGCAACCTCAGCACCAGAACCGATTGTGAAAGTATCTACTTTGCGGATGGTGGGTGAACATAATCAGCAAAATCTCTTGATGGCAGTAGCAACGGCACGATTAGCGGGAATTAATCGTGATGCGATCGCACGTGCTATTGTTGAATTCCCCGGTGTTGCTCATCGTTTGGAGCATATCTGCACTTGGGAAGGTATTGATTTCATTAACGATAGCAAAGCCACCAACTACGATGCTGCTGAAGTTGGTTTAGCATCTGTAAAAATTCCAGCGATTTTAATTGCTGGTGGAGAAGCAAAAGCAGGTGATGATACTGGCTGGCTAGCACAAATACAAACCAAAGCTGCTGCTGTTTTATTGATTGGCTCTGCTGCACCCACATTTGCCCAACGTCTTCAAGAGGTGGGATATTATTCTTACCACATTGTGGAAACTATGGAAAGGGCAGTTCCTAGAGCGGCGGAATTAGCCAAGGAGTATGAAGCGCCTGTGGTGTTGCTATCTCCGGCTTGTGCGAGTTTCGATCAGTACCCGAATTTTGAGGTGCGGGGCGATCATTTCCGTCAGTTGTGCCTTGCTTGGGCAGAAGGAGAGAAGCTTCAATACAACTCGATTCTTTCATCTTCTCTGCCTTAATTCATTTACTGTGTGACTTGCAGCTACACAGTGAATGAATTATGTAACCTAAAAGTGCGGTGCGATCGCATCATCAGATAATATGTAACCTAAAAGTGCGGTGCGATCGCATCATCAGATAAACTTAAATATTATAGAAGGATTGTTTAGAGCTAATTTTAGTGGTTGCCTATTATAATTATGTTTTGCTGTAGTTTGCAACTTCAACCTCATGAGCAATGCTTGTAGGTTTAGGAATAGGTAAACCATCTTCTAGCATTCCTTCTATATGAAATTCAATAGCTTCTGCAATCATCTGCTTGACTTCTTCTAAGGTTGCACCTGTAGTTACACAACCTGGTAAATCAGGGACATAAGCAGAGTAATTACTATCCGCCTTTTCAATCACCACTACGTAATGCATAGCCGTTCTCCTTATAACTGTGCTTGCCTCCAAATACTACTGAGAGTACCAGGGGCTAAGTCGTCAGACAATTTACCTGGAACTGTAACTAAACCTGGTTTATCAGGATGCTTGAACTGTCGATGACTACCTTTAGTTCTATCAAGATACCAAGCATCAGCTTCCACTCGCTTGATCACATCACGTACTTTCATGTTACTACTTATCTCTACAGAGAAAATTTCTGTTACAGATAGAGTCGCTAATTGAGAAGTCAAAAGTCAATAAGATTTCCTATTTGTGGTAGGGAGCGATCGCCTCATGAATCGAGTGGCTCAAAATGAAATGCTAAAGTTAATAATCAAGCTTTTGCAGAGCTACATTCTCTCTCTCTCAGATAAAATTTATATTATGAACGCTACACAAGAAAAACTAAAAGTTCAGCTTGAACAGGCTTTAGTCGCAGCTTTTGGCGCTGACTTCGCGGGAGTAGATCCAATATTGGTTTCTGCTAGCAATCCTAAATTTGGTGATTATCAGGCGAATGTGGCTTTATCCCTGAGTAAAAAGTTAGGAAAGCAACCAAGAGCGATCGCAGGTGCGATCGTTGAGAAACTAGATGTATCCGAAATCTGCGAACCGCCAGAAATCGCTGGGCCAGGATTTATCAATCTGAAACTGAAAACGGCATACCTGGAAGCACAACTGAACAAAATTCAAGCTGATCCCCGGTTGGGAGTTCCAGCCGCGAAAACGCCGAAACGGGAAATTGTGGATTTTTCCAGTCCAAATATTGCTAAAGAAATGCACGTCGGACACTTGCGTTCTACGATTATTGGTGATTCCATCGCCCGGATTTTAGAATTTCAAGGACACGATGTTTTGCGGTTAAATCATGTGGGTGATTGGGGTACGCAGTTTGGAATGTTAATCGCCTATCTGCGGGAAGTGTACCCAGACGCGCTTACCACCGCTAATGCTTTAGATATTGGTGATTTAGTCTCTTTTTACCGCAAAGCCAAACAACGCTTTGATACAGATGCAGCTTTTCAAGAGACAGCACGCCAAGAAGTCGTCAGATTACAAGCAGGTGCGGAGGATACACTCCATGCTTGGAAACTGCTGTGTGAACAGTCGCGGCGAGAGTTTCAAATAATTTATGACTTGTTGGATGTTCAGCTAATTGAACGTGGAGAATCTTTTTATAACCCTTTACTAGCTGGCGTTGTGGAAGATTTAGAAAAATCGGGGTTACTGGTAGAAAACCAAGGGGCAAAATGCGTTTTCTTGGAAGGGTTTACAAATAGAGAAGGTGAACCTTTACCCTTAATTGTGCAGAAATCAGATGGCGGCTATAACTACGCCACAACAGATTTAGCATCCCTTCGCTACCGGATTCAGCAGGATGAAGCAAAACGGATAGTTTATGTAACAGATGCTGGACAAGGAAATCACTTTGCCCAATTTTTCCAAGTTGCACGTAAAGCTGGATGGATTCCCGATGATGTGGAATTAGTGCATGTGCCCTTTGGGTTGGTGTTAGGAGAAGATGGTAAAAAATTCAAAACTCGTTCTGGGGATACTGTGCGGTTAAGGGATTTATTAGATGAAGCGATCGCTCGTGCCAATGCTGACCTAAAAACTAGGTTACAAGAAGAAGAACGCCAAGAAACGGAAGAATTCATTAATGAAGTTGCTAGGGTAGTTGGGATCAGCGCAGTTAAATACGCAGACTTAAGCCAAAACCGCACTAGTAATTACATTTTCAGCTACGACAAAATGCTGGATTTCAAAGGTAATACTGCGCCCTATATGCTGTATGCTTATGCGCGGATTCAGGGCATTAGCCGCAAGGGTGACATTAACTTTGAGGAGTTGGGAAACAATGCTGTTTTATTGCAGCATGAAACAGAATTAGCGCTGGCAAAATATTTACTTCAACTGGATGAAGTTATTAGTAGTGTAGAGCAAGACTTGCTACCCAATCGTTTATGTGAGTATTTGTACGAACTGAGTAAAAAGTTTAATCAGTTTTACGATCGCAATCAGGGAGTTCAGGTGTTGGAGGCGGAGGAACCGCAACGTACATCCCGTTTGGTTTTATGTGATTTGACTGCTAGAACTCTGAAGTTGGGACTATCTTTATTGGGAATTCAGGTATTGGAGAGGATGTAATTTTTTTTAACGCAAAGGTACGCAGAGTAGGAGTTAAGCTGATTTTTCTTTGTGTACTTTGCGGTTTGTTAATCAGAAGTGCTGGACTTGGAGGCGATCGCAAATGGTACGGACACCATCAAAAAGCATAACTTTGGCAGAGTTTCTGAAGCTACCAGAAACGAAGCCCGCTAGTGAATACATCGATGGTCAAATTATTCAAAAACCTATGCCACAGGGAAAGCACAGTATAATTCAAGGTGAAATGGTTAGCACTGTCAACTTAACGGTCAAGCCCAAGCGAATTGCTCGTGCTTTTCCAGAACTGCGGTGTACTTTTGGTGGAAGGTCAATAGTGCCAGATGTTTCTGTGTTTACTTGGCAAAGAATTCCCCGTGATGAAAATGGTGAAGTTGCCAACGTATTCCAAGCAGCTCCCGATTGGACTATCGAGATTCTATCACCTGACCAAAGACAAACGAAAGTTACAAAAAATATTCTGCATTGCCTGAATTATGAAACACAAATGGGTTGGCTGATTGATCCAGAAGAACAAACGGTATTTGTGTACATCCGCAATCAACAGCCAGTTATGTTGGATGAATTAGAAGCTTTACTGCCTGTGCCAGATTTTGCAAGTGAGTTGAGGCTGACGGTGGGAGATTTATTTGGTTGGCTGTTGGAGTAAACCAAACCCTGAAGAATTGAATAAGGAAATACACTAAGTGCAACAGGTTTTATGGGTAGGAATCGGTTGTAAACGGGGAACCTCATGGCAGTTGATTGATCAGGCAATTGAGCAAATATTTCGAGAAAATCAACTTTTTCAAAGTGCGATCGCAGGTCTTGCTACCATTGACACTAAAGCCTCGGAAGTTGGCTTAGTAGAACTTTGCCACCTACGGAATTTGCCCTTAAAAACCTTTTCTGCCCAAATCCTTCGCTGTGTCTGTGTTCCCAACCCCGCTACAATTACCGACCAAAAAGTAGGTACACCTAGCGTTGCAGAGGCAGCTGCTATTCTTGCAGCTACTCAAACCCCGTTGTTGACTGCTTCCCCTTTTACCAGCATAGAAGCATTGAGAGTGAGATTTTTAGTTACTAAACAGATTTTCCAGCCAAAAGGGCAACCAGGAGCGGTAACATTAGCTGTTGCCCAAGCTTCAAATATGAGTATTACAATTGAACGCCGTGTGCAACTTTCTCTCGAACCTAACCCCTAACCTCTTCCCTGGTAGGAAAGGGAGCAAAAATAAAAGCCTCTCGACCTTTCGCGGAGAGGTTTGGAGAGGGGTTTTAAGAATAAGTAGCACATTGCGTAATTTAGTAATTTTTTTAGTCAACAACTCTCAAAAAATAGTTAATTATGCTAGAAACAATAGCTAGTACAATTGAACCCAACAAAGCAGGTAAAAAGCCTTGAATCTCAAAACCAGAACCAGGAGTTAAGGCACTTGCCAACCAAAGGGTTAAAGCATTGATCACCAATGTAAATAAACCAAAGGTGAGCAAGGTAATCGGAAAGGTCAAAATCTGCAAAATTGGTCTAATAAATGCATTAACCAGACCAATAACAAGGGCAGCAACCAAGGCAACCATAAAATTCTTGATAAAGAATCCTGGAACGATATTAGCAGTCAGAAATAACGCCACCGCAGTACCGAGCCAAGTTAATAAAAAGTGTTGCATAGGTTTTTTTAGAGGAATTAGCAGTAAGTTTAATTAATTTCACTATTGACAGCTGTGATCTGTAACACTATCAGGTGTCCTTGTGCTTGACTTATCAAGTTGCCATCATCATTTGTCAGCCCAAAAGCAATGTAATTTTTCAGTGCTGGCATAGAGAGATACTTTTAATCGGTGTATCTTTATCGTATTGCAGGATGTACCGCAGTGAACTACCTACACTGGCCTGAGTACACGTTAAGTGGGGGACTTACGGTGATTTAGTTAAATTCATCAAAAATGCTGTGAAGTCCAAAACCCCTACAGAGGTTTATTGAAGTTGAAAAACCTCTGTACCTTGGGGATTTCCAAAAAAGAAATAAGTTGCCCGCTATCTTTGGTTATAGGCAAAGGAGGCGTTGGCTATGCTCCCTAGTAAGGCTAACGACGCAAAAGAACCTCCCAGGTAGAGCCACCAACTACACCGTCAGGTTCTAAACCATAGCGCTTTTGTGCTGCTTTTACAGCAGTCTCGGTTGTCGCACCAAAGTCTCCATCGGCATCGCCTTTTAAGAAACCAAGCTTTTTCAGTTGTTGTTGTAACTTAACAACTTCAGAACCACGTAATCCTATACGCAAAATTGGCAATCCTTCTGAGGTGTATTGAATACCAGGGGTTCGCTTAGTAGTTGTGTTTGACTGAGTTCGAGTAGTTTGCCCAGTCCGTGTAGTTGACTGAGTTCGAGTAGTTGATGTAGTACGATTCGGCGTTTTCTGTGTGCTTGAAGTTGTAGTTTTTCTTGGGGTAGCAGGTCTTGGCTCAGGGCTGGTTGCAACTTGTGTTACGGCTTTTTTTGGGGTAGTAGGTCTTGGTTCAGGGTTAGTCGCAACTTGTCTTGGGGTAGTAGGTCTTGGTTCGGGGTTAGTCGGGACTTGGGTTACACCTTGTCTTGGGGGGTTGGGATTTGTAACGTTGGTGAGGTTACTAGCCTGGGTTGGAACAGGAAAGTTGGTAGCTGAGTTAAATCTTGGCTGGGATGAAGGAACGGTTGATGCTACTACTGGTTCTTTAGGGAAAAGTCGTTGCCAAGTGCTGGCATCAACAATGCCATCTGGATTCAAGCCAGCGGCTTGTTTAAACCGCGCAACAGCACTGGCTGTATTTTCACTATATGTACCATCTACGGCACCAGAATAAAAACCCAAAAGTTTCAGAGCTGCCTGAAGTTCAGCAACGCGTTCGCCTTGGCTACCAACTTTGAGGGTAGGACGGTTGATGCTATCTCCAGGATTTACTTGGGCAATTTTTTGTGGTGCTGCTATTGATACTACACATGTTGAGGCAATCAAGAGAGGCGTAGTGGAGAACAAGAGTATTTCAATGGCTGATAAAGATTTAGACCTCTTTGACCACCAGCCCTTTTGCCTTTTTTCCATCCTACAGCGATTTACAGTTGGGTCTAGTAATTTTAAGTAACTCAAAATACTTGCTGTCAGGCTGCTTTGCATGGAATTCACTCCCAGAATATTCTCATGCTAATGGTACAGCCGCTTGGTCTAAAAAACAGCTGCTGTATTTTACTATTGCACATTTTCAGTTACGCGATCGCCCCATTAATTGCTTCTTCTTGACCAACTAAAGACAAGTAAGGCTCTTTTAAATACTTACAAGCTGCTGCGATCGCATCCTTGGCACTCACCGCTGCAATCAATTCTTGGAACTTGGTATCAAAATCAATTCCTAAGCCCAAAATTTCATACCAACCGTATATCTGAGCAATTTGCCCGTTCGTTTGTTTACCCAAGGCGTACTGGCCCAGGATTTTGTTTTTAGCGGCTTGGAGTGCGCTTTCAGATATTTCCGTCGTACACAATAAATCTACTTCTGTACGCAGTCCCTCCAGGGCAATGCTGGTATTTTCTGGTGCTGTACCCATGTAAACCACAAACGACGCTGGAAATAGCCTTGTGGAGTAAAAGGCGGATACTTCGTAAGCTAAACCGCGTTTTTCCCGCAATTCCACAAATAAGCGGCTAGAAAGCCCATTTCCCAAATAGGTACACAGTAACTTTAATGCGGCGTAGTCAACAGAACTCACCGATGTTCCCAAATACCCAAGCATCACGATTGATTGTTGTGTCTGTACTGGCTTAACCCTTACCTGCGGTTCCACCTTAATCTCAGGTAAATTGAGTATTGGCAGTGCTTGGGCTGGCGCTTGCCAATCAGCAAAAACTTCTTCCACCAACGCTGCTGCATCTGTGGGTGTAACTCTACCTGCAATACTAATTACTACATTATCTGGACGGAAATAAGTTTGGTGATACTCGACTAAATCCGCACGAGTTAAGCGGCTCATGGTGGTTTCATCTCCTAACACTGACATAGAATAGGGATGATTTTGGTACATTACCTGCCGCATTTGTTCAAAGGCAACGGTAAACGGTTGCTCTTTTTGGGAACGAATATCCTGGAGTGCTAAACGCCGTTCTAGTTCCACTTGAGTTTCGGGAAAAGTAGGCGATCGCAAAATCCGCCCTGCCAATGTTAAAATTTCCCCAAAATCGGATGTTACCGTCTTGAAAGATAGCAAAAAATAATCAGTGCCAGCATCCGCACTTAAACTCGCCCCTACAGACTCGACTTTTTCTGCAATTTCTAAGCTAGAAAGTCCATCGCATCCCTTTGTCATCACTGCTGATAGCAAATGTGCCAACCCTGCTTGCTCCCGGTTTTCGTTACAACTACCGGCACGCACAAAGATTCGCGCCGCAATAATGTCCGCAGCCGGATTTTCTGCCACCAGCACGACAATGCCATTGTTCAAAACGGTGCGATGGATAGGCGATTTTTGCAGCAAGGTTGTCATTTGTCCTTTGTCCTTTGTTATTTGTCAATGGTCATTAGTCATTGGTCATTTGTCTTTTGCTAATGACTAATGATTAATGACTAACACGGTTTAAGTACAGTAACCGCGTAATTCTCCGGCGATAGATACTGTTTAGCTAATTTTTGCAGTTCTTTGGCATCAAAAGACTGAATCTGCTGGGGATATGTCACAGCTAATTCAGCTTGGGCGATGGTATTGTAATACCCATAAAGCCCTGTAAGCTGATTTGGCGTTTCGGTGGAAAACGCATACTCATTACATAGCAGCCTGCGTGTACGAGCAAGTTCCTGTTCACTAATTCCTATAGTCTGCAAATCATCTAAATGAGCGCAAATCAAGGACTCAACTTCCTCCAGATGTTCTGGTTCTAACCAAGCAGTAATTGTAAATAAACTTGATTCCCGTTGTAGAGAAAAACTACTGCAAATTCCCTGTACCAACTGCAAATCTTCTCGCAAATCGCGTACTAAACGTGAAGTCCGCCCTTCTGCCAATATCACCGACAACAAATCTAAACCATAGCCAGTGCGGATTTCTTCTACTCCTGGTACCAGCCACGCCATCAACAATCGCGCTTGCTCTATGCGTGGCAAACACAGTTCTTGACGGTGAATTCCTGTTATTACTGGCTTTGTCACTTTCTCAAACTGCGGACAATTAGAGCGTTCGGCAAAATCAGCAAATGAACTATTTACTAGTTCCCAAGCTGGTTGCTTGGCTATACCCCCAGCAATTACCACCGTCATGTTTTCCGGCTGATAGTGAGTGCGATGAAAACAGCGCATTGCTTCTGGGGATTGCTGCATCAGTTCTTGCTCAGTACCCAACACCGAACGTCCGTAAGGGTGATGCGGATAGATGCTTTGAATCAAAGCTTGGAATCCTATCCAGTCGGAATCGTCCTGACAAGAGCGAATTTCTTCTAGTACCACGTCCCGTTCGCGGCTAAATTCATCTTCTGGAATTGCCGCATTGAGTAGTAGTTCTCCCAAATGGGGCAGAGTATCTTTTAGATAAGGAGCAGCTGTGGTAAGTGAATAATGAGCATAATCATAGCTTGTCGCCGCATTACTCACGCCTCCCCGATTTTCAACTTTGGAATCGAACATTCCAGGGGGTAGCGCCGCCGTACCTTTAAAAATCATATGTTCTAAAAAGTGCGCCATGCCGAACCACGGTTTTGGCTCTAGGCTGGCTCCAGCACGCACCCAAACATCTGCCACAACTACAGGAGTAGTGGGAATCTCTTGATGAATAAAAGTTAAACCACTCTCTAGTCGGAAGACCGAGGCTGGAAACACGGTATTAGTTAGTTGTTGTAACAATTTTTGTAGCTTTAACCACAATTTCAGATAATTTTGTCATCTTAACTCTGAACGATACCTAATTTAGAATCAAGTTATACAGATTTTGTTTTTATCAGCAGTTATTGCTAATTTCTAAGTTAATAAAGATTAAATTTATTTGATTAGTACAGCCAAAATGTTTAATCTGCGTTGTTTCAGATTTTTAGTTTAGAATTTCTTATTTGTTCTATAAGTAATACTGATTTAAACAATTAAAGCTCCCAAGTTCTGACTGACTGTAGGAGCTAATAATTTTAAGTTCACCGCGACGCCGTTTTACCTAAGTTTATGACCTGGTTTAACCAGGTGGGAACCTAAATTCCTCGTTTAAAGTTTCCGGGTACATGCCCGGTCTACTGCCACGAGAACTGTTTGACTCCCTTGTCTTTAAAGGCATAGATCAAAAAACTTGATGGCAGTCACCAACGTCGTAGTGCAACTCACTCATTATAGCTTTTCAAAAGATGTTGTGTGTTCAACATCGAAACTTTCTGAGCAATTTACCTGGGATACCAGATAGATTCTATGCTGTGGGCGATGTCGTTGGCGATCGCCTGCTCTCGATTATGATTATCCAGCAAAACGGTGACATGTCCCAACTTCCGCCCTGGACGTGATTCTGTCTTCCCATACCAGTGAAGGTGCGCCTGGGGAATCTCTGCTATTTGTTGACGCTGGCTTTGGTAGTCGCTGTCAGAATTTTCGTACCCCAGTAGGTTGACCATTATAGCGCCAGCGCACTGCAAAGCCGGATTCCCTAAAGGTAAACCACAAACGGCTCTCAGGTGCTGCTCAAACTGCGAAGTTTCACAGGCGTCAATAGAAAAATGCCCAGAATTGTGGGTACGAGGCGCAATTTCATTTACCAGGATTTTGCCATCAGCACCCAGAAATAGCTCAATTCCAAAAATTCCCACTACTTCTAGGCTATTTAATAGAGTATGTGCGATCGCTTGGATTTCTGCTACTTGATTGGGTGTAATCTGGGCTGGCGCAATTACCCGCCGACACACTTGTTGTTCTTGTTGAGTTTCCACTACTGGATAACTGACAATTTCTCCCTCCACAGAACGAGCTGCAATTATTGCTAGTTCTCTTTCAAAAGGGATAAATTCTTCTAACAAAAAAAGTGATTGATTTGAAGTTTGTGTTGTGCTTTCATAACTTAACTTCTCCTCTAAACTAGCAAAATCCTGAATTATGAAAGTACCTTGACCATCATAACCGTGGCGGCGGGATTTGAGGACTAATGGAAAACCTAGATATTCTATTTTTGATTTTATATTTTCCACCTCGTCAAGGGCGAAAAATCGAGGAACTGGTAAGCCCAAGTCGCGTAAATAGCAACGCTGATGATATTTATCTAAAAGAGGAGCTAAAGCTTCTAATTTGGGACGAAAACAAACGCCTTGCTGTGCTAAATCAGATAAAGCTTGCAGGTTAACAAATTCGTTTTCAAAGGTGATAATATCGCATTTGCTAGCTAATATCTCCGTAGCAGTTGCATCATCAACTGGGGCGAAAATAGTTTCTTTCGCAATTGACACAGCCGGGTCATTTTTACTAGGAGTTTGTACTACCAATTCTACTCCTAGCTTTTGTGCTGCATCCGCCATCATCCAAGCAAGTTGTCCGCCACCAATTACACCAACACGTTTCATTGACATCCTAGAGAATCACGAGTTTCTACACCTGTTTTGGAATTCACACCACTGGCTTTACCGCACAGTTCTTTGATTTGCGCTCTATCCAAAATTGCATCTGTAAAGTCTGCACCGTCTATATTCACATCATTAAAGATGGCGCGGAGCAAAAGAGCTTCTTTGAAAACTGCATCACTCAAATCTGCCTTAGTCAAGTTTACCTGATCAACCATTGCATTAGTTAAATCTGCCCCGTGGAGATTTGCTTTTGTCATCACCGAAGCACTCATCACTGCTCCCCGCAAATCAGCGTTTGTAAAGTTAGCCAGTTCCATATTGGCGTTAGAAAACTCCGCAGCTTGCAAACTTTCACCAGAAAAATCACGTCTTGATAATTCGGCATTGCTAAATGAAAGCGGATGAGTCCAGTCTACTGCCAGTACGGGATCAGCCACACACCATATAATTATTCCTAGAAGGAACGCCAACCCTTGCCGCCAAAACATATTGAGAGTTAATTTGGTGTCTGATCGCTGCATTTAATTACCACATTTGAATATTAGCAAGGCTGGATCATCATAATTGAGGCTCGCAGCCTTGCTACTGGACTTGGGGAAGTTATATTTCCGTTGCTTAATATTTTGTAACGCAAAAAGAGCAACCGCTTCTCACCTTGAGTAAAATTTTCCCTGCTACTTGAGGTAGAGAACGCAATCTAGGAGCGTTCGCACTAAAGTTAGATATCAGGACAATAATGACTGAGTAAGTAAGTCGGTGCAATAAAACCAAACTATGTAAATAAAAGTAAATAAAGCTCAAACTCTTTCTCTCCCTGCTCCCTGCTCCCTGCTCCCTGCCTTATTGCAACAATAATTATTTAGGCCGACTTACTTATAAATTACCTGTCACATCAAGCAAGCTTTAGCAAAACATAGACGGGGAGCATAACCTATCACTTTTGATGATGGGAAAAATTGAAATCCCTAATTCTAAAGCAATAGTTTGGCTGGATAAAGCAATGTCTACAATGGACTATGCCTACGCTTGTTTATTTGTTCACAATTGTACATTCTTAGATTTGAATTTCAGGATATAAAGAGTTTTATTGAGCAGTAATACTCACTGAGTTATTTACAATTCTTGACTTTCAATGTTTCAAGTAAAGTTTGTTGTCTTTTAAATTCAACAGCCCCTATCAACTGTTAGCCTTTTAAGTAATGAAAGCAAGGTTTGAGCGTAATTATAAGCGTCTCAATTGCTTAACAAAGCTTAAAAGTTGGATAATTAGCGTTAATTTTATAGCGATTAGTTAGTTCTTCAGGAATCTCCAAGAGTTTACATTCACCAAGTACACAACTTCCACAAACCGAACTCCGAAACCCGATGATGAATCATTACTCACTTCAATGGATTGAGGCATGGTGCCAAGAAAATGGCTGGACAGATTTATTTGTAGAGCGACGTAACAACTTCTGGGCTTTCCCTCCGGGTGGGGTAATGCCGGAACCAATTCCAGTTCACGTTCTCAGAGTGATTAAAGCCGAGAAGGGATTGACTTTTGAAGAACGATTGTGGTCTATGTCCGCAGTAATTGGCACAATCCTAGCTGTTCTTTTTACCTTCTGGTTGCAGTCGCCGATGCCATTAGTTATGGCTTTCGCTTTTAACGCCGTTACGGTGGCTCAATTTGAACTTGAAGATGCCTAAATTCTTTTTTTGGGCTTTGCTATTAAAAACTGCTCTTGTTTAGTTTAGTTTCAGCAAGAGCAGTTTTTAATTTAAGAAAAAGAGACTAAATTATTATAGTTTCAGCTAAAGATTATTAGTTATTCATTATTGTTGGCAGAGTAGATATTATAAAAAATTAGCATTTCACAGACACCTCAGTTACATTACTGCGAAATTTCACCATCGCTTCACTAGCGCCAAAATGTGCTGCAATCTGAGGTAACAGCATGTTTCGTTGTGTCGCCCATAATAAACCACGTTTGGGAATTTGAAGGCATCCCCCTAGATAAGTTGCTTCATCTTCGTTGTTTTGTTTGCGTTTTGGTAGTCCAGTTACCGAATCAAAGCCAACAGGCTTATGATTGAACAACACATGAGCTATTTCATGCATCAAATTTGATTCATACCGTCTAGGTGCATGACGCGGGTTGTATACAATCCATAGTGGGTTATAGCGTATAATCCCTGCTGACCACCCATCGCTAGCAAGTAATACTGCTACTTTCTCTGGCTCTAAATTGGGAAGCTGATCGGGTGTAAAAAGTGTTGCTCCTAGCTTGGCTGCTAGAGTGTCTGCCGGTAACGGTTCAAACGATCGCACTCGAAGTAAGCTTCGTTGTTCAGTTGCGATCGCTTCACAGCGTTGTCTAAATTCAGGGGATAGACTTTGGATTAATGGCATATATTTAAGGATCTTGCTTCAATTCGCCATCATTTTGAGACAAATCACGATATGCTGCTTTGACTAAGGATGCTAAAGCATTAGCGATCGCCGGATCAAGATTTTTATCAGCACGTAGTTGAATAGCGATCGCTTCAGGTGTATCCAGTTGATCCTCCTCTGAGGTTCTAAACAACTCAGCAGGAGGCACTTGTAGCCAGTTACAAAGTGCTAAAAAGGTTTCCATGTCCGGCATTTTGCCGCTCTCTACCCTTGAAAGAGTAGATGGACTAACATTACCAATCTCCGCCGCCGTTTCGCGTAGTCCTCGGCTAGCGCGTTTCTTGCGGACTAGACTTCCCAACCGTTCTATATCTAGATAACTTCCCATTCTCCTGTTTTGTGTCACCAAAGAATAAACCGTTTCTTGATTGACACAGCCTAAATAATGTTGTACGGTATATGCAACAAATGTATCACGAATGAAAAATCGTGTTATTGAGTAAATCCTCTCAAAGAAGGATTACCTCTAATGGGAAGTAATGAATTTGATAGTCTTATCCTTGGTTTAGCAGAGTTTATGCGGCGAGATGGCAGGTATCCATATCCTGAACTGCTGCGTTATGCCCTCAATAAACTAGCTCTAGAGGTAACGGCTGTAACATACCCGCGGACTCTAACAGGTCTTTTAGCTTTACTCGAAAAACCCGTGAAAACTTGGTATCCACCGCGTTTACTACCAAAAGAGTTTGACTCAGATTTTGGTTTACTCTACGAAGGGGGATTGAGTGAAGAAGCAAGTCGATACTTTTATGAAGAACTGCTTGAACAAGACAAAATACCTGAGTTCGCCACTGCTACAACTAAGCAGATTGCCATAGAAAATTACCAATTTTACAAAATTTTTATCCGTTTGCAAGAACTATACAACAACGATCGCGATCCTGAGCGCGTTCAACAGGAATATGTTTTGCTGCGTCGATTTTTAATCGAGAATGGGTACACAACTCCGGCGCAACTTCGCAAAGTATTTTCCAAAACTCGACATATTGATATTCAAGAAGTTGGCGAACTTTACGAAGAGTGCCAAGAGGAGGCTTGCTGGAATTGCGATCGCTGCGGGCCTTTGTTTAAAAAATATGGAAAGTTACGTGGTATTAAACCCAGTGCTTGCAACGATCATCGTCAAAATTTGCCGTTTATTCGACAAATCACCTGGAAACAAGGGCTGCGTAGTCTGAAGTTTGGTATCCATTTGCGTATTTGTTTACCGGGTATACCTGAGATGCGCTTATTTAAAGCGTTGGAAGAACTTCACAGCAAATATTCAGATCAGCTTTGTGCCATCCATCTTTATCCAGGCATTGATCGCTATGACTTACAACTACGCTTCTGTGACCAATCAACCTGGGCTGTGGATATTAAAGATTACCGAAGCCCCTACAATTTAGCACCAAAGCTTACACCTCTATTCGGTGAGGGCGAGCTGCGTTATGACGATAGCTTTTATGTTATTCCCATCCAACGCCTGCAAGAACGAGAGGACTATATTGAAATTCTTCGCGAACAGGCGACAAAGCTGCCAAGCAGTACCCATCTTTTGAGTGATGCTGTATTTGAGGAACGGGTTATCAATAAAATTGAGTGCTTGAGGGAATAGTCAATGAGCCAGATGACTCTATTTGAGCTACCGACCGAGTTTAAAGACCGCCTCGAACAGTTGAAGGAAGCAGGTTTGGAGCGTACTCAAGCTGAATTGTTGCTTCAGGTAGAGCTTGGCTTTGCTCTCATGGAGCATTTGGAACTTGATGATGAGCCAGTTACCGCACCTTGGGCAATTTTGAGTGGAATGCCTTTGAGACATCCACGCTTACAGAATTTGAATGAGATGGAACGTCGAGCGATCGCCAATACTCGCCAAATAGTTCCCTTTTCTGCCCGTTTCGCTTGGTTAGGCGCACTGCGTTCTTATCTAAGGATTCCTCTAGATTGGCGTAACTATGACGAATTCACTCCGCAAAACTGGGATAGCTATATTATTAATGCTGCCAAAAATCTCCGGCATCAAGTTCATCAAGATTTGTATGAACGTTGTCTAATTGCCAATTTAGATTTCCGGCTTCGCAAAGTTAAACAGGTAGAAGCCGGAACCACTTATCAATTTGAGGCAAAGACAGGAGAAGAGACGGTTATAGTACCAGTCAGATTTACGCAGCAGCAGGTACAAAATGTACAAATACAGCCGTTACCTTGGTTTGCTACAACTCGTTCTCGTACTTCGTTTTCGCTTCGTATATCAGATTTAGAGTTAGATGCAGCATGGATTGATCAGCGAGAGGAAGCGTTAGCACGGCAATATGGCTGGGATCAAACTGCTAGAGGACACTGGGTTGAGCGCTTTCGCAAAATTAACTTCCACAAAGTTCAGGAGAACGGAACACTGTTTTCGCAAGAAGAGCAAATTCTTGAGTTAGATGGCTTTACAAACATTGCAGGTATGGTTGCCTCTGGAAAAACCACAGTTTCGCAGTTGTTCAGTGTTAATATTTTGCGGCATCATTGCGATCGCCGCATTACGTTAGTCGTTAGTGATGTGCAATCAGCGATTAAATTAGCTAATCAGATTAACTGGTGGTTTTGTAACGATCCAGAGAATGATGATCCAGTCGCAGTGCCAATCTTGGGGCGCAGTAAACGGGATGCACATCTGCGGAGTTTCTCTGCCTCAAAAGATTATCAGGAACATCGACAACGTGGACAGCCTCACTGGGGTGAGCGTTGGCTAGGTACTGCTTGCCCTCTGCAAGGTCGTCTCAATCAGAATTTTGTTCGTCAATTCTTAAATAACAAAGCACTTAAACCGGGAACTGAACCATGTAATTCTCTCCAAGAAATGCCTAAAAGCGATCGCCAGCAGCGACGTAAAAGCCGAGGTTCATTCTATTTGTGTCCATTCTTCGACAAATGCCCATCCCAACAAGCTTATCGTGATATGCCAAACGCCCGTGTTTGGATTACAACTCCTGGCGCAATGGCAATGGCAGGATTACCTCGTCATTTAGAGTTGCGCCCTATCAAAATCGGTGAACTCGTCAACGAACAATCAGATTTTGTGGTCTTTGATGAGGTAGAGACAGTCATCAAGTGGTTTGATGATACCTACGCTGAGGAAGTTGTTTTGACTGACGGTGGTAATAGCGGCGTTTTTGATGATATTGGCGTGAAAACAGAACAATTCTCAAAAACTAACCGTGTTATGCCCCCATTAACACAGCGATGGACTGGCGCAGAACGTGATGCACAAAAAGCTATTACAGCAACATTGACCCTACTTGATAAACAGGTTGGACATCAATTTCTCAGAAATTGGATTAGGCGAGGTTACTTTACACCTAACTCCCTTTTGTTCAAATTTGCGCGTCGTCTTGCTGGATTGGAAGAATTTGAACCTTCTGATACATCTGAAGCAGTTTCAAGAGCAAATACTCGACTTGTTCAGCCAATCGTGCGTTATTTTGATGCACTACTCAACGAGGATGATCCGTTGCGAATGCAGCCTTCATCTAACCCAAACCGAGATCCAGTCTTTCGCCTTGCGCGTCTTATGCAAGAGATCAATAGTACTGGAGAAAGTGCTTCAGATGAGAATATCTACAGGGCTTGCAGAGCCTGGATTCTCGAATTTTTCCCAAATACAGAACGGCGTTTAGCGCGACTGCGAACAGAATTGGAGAATCGCAATCAAAGTTCGCAACAATCAACTCAACAACAGCGACGTTCACCAAACGGGGATGAGCTAGATCCAGTAGATACTATTGAAACTTTGGCTTATCGCCTCCAATTTGCGCTGACGATCGCTCTTTTGGATCGACACACTTGTATTGTCTTTTATGAATGGCATAATCGACCGACATCAATTAACGACGAATCACCCCATCGTCGAATGCCTGCTGCAATGTTGAATATTTTGCCATTGCCTCCCACGGGACGACAGTTTGGCACTTATTACTCCAGAGGAAATGACGACAACAAAAGATCCAGAAATGGCAGCAATAATGCATTGACGCTGTTTGCCTACACCAATATTGGACGCTGCTACATTTTAAACTTTCACCGTTTATTAACAGATTTCAATGGTCAACGTGGCCCCAATGTACTTGCACTTTCTGGAACATCCTACTTACCGGATTCTACCAGCTTCCATGTTGGTAATCCGCAGGGTGTTTTAATGCCAGAACAGGGGGCGAGAGATGCGATCGCTCAAAGTCATTTCAAATTTCTTCCCCAATTCAACCAAAAGAACAAACCCCTCCGCATTTCTGGGAAACCCGAATACCAGAAAATGGGCTTGTTTCAGGAAATAGCGCGATCGCTAGTTGGTAGTAACGGTACAGGTCATTTGGGGCAAGAACTCAGGGAATTAAAACGTCTTGGAGAAAATGATTTGGATAACCATTGGAGGGATCGCGATCGCCTTCTTTTGTTAGTCAACTCATACGATCAAGCCCGTTGGGCAGCAAACGAAATTCGCAATTGCTGGTCAAGTATGCAGGACTTAGTTTATCACTTAGTCCCTGACAATATAGAGACATACACGGAAGATGACTTTGATGAGCTAGCGAAATTTGTCAAAGTACCTGATAAGGGTGCGCTCAATCGTGCAGATATTGAAACTTTTGGGCAAACTAAGGGAAAGATTCTTGTTGCTCCTATGAATGCGATCGGGCGTGGTTTCAATATTTTGAATGCAAATGGTAAAGCCGCATTTGGCGCTGTTTACTTTCTGACTCGTCCATATCCACATCCACATGATACACAAGCGATCGCCCAAGAAATGAACCGTCGCGCTTTAGACTGGGCAGATAAAGCAGACTTTCTAGCATGGCAACAAGGAGACGGAATTGTACAACGTGCTGAAAAGGTGCGCCAACTAGCGGCGCGTTACTGGCGATCAGTAGAGCAACGTTCCTACTACAAAACCCTACGTGATAATCAAGAATTACTTGCTTTTCCCCGATTTGACCTTGCTGCAACTACTGCTGGGTTAGTTATTCAAGCCGTTGGTCGTCTCTTGCGTGGAGGTGTCCCATTTCGTGGTTATTTTGTCGATGAAGCTTGGGCACCCAAGAGTGCTGCTAGGAAAGCCGATCCGGAACTCTCTGAAGTGGATACAGAAGAGACAAGCCTTCTGGTTGCCATGCTTCTACGAATCTGTGATTACGCCAGCGAGGAAAACACAGTAGGTAATGCGCTTTACAAGCCTCTAGCCGATGCACTCGAAAAAATTGAAGACCTACATTGGTAACTTTATTGTATTAGTAAATTCATAATGCCTAAAAAAGAACCACCTCCTATTCTCCTACCTGCTCGAATGAATGTGGCGGCAGATGCACTTGAAAATCTGAAAATTGCTGTACTTCCATTTCCATTTTTAGGAATTGTTGGTGACTTTTGTAACAGCATGGAACAAGTTCTGCTGCCTCAGCGTAAATCCAAGATTCGTTGGCCGTATCGACAGTTAAACAATGGATTGCTTGCCTGTGCATCAACATTGACGTATGGTTTTGAATACTTTGATACAGGCGATTATCGAGCTTTAGCTGTGGGAACGGTTGAAAATCCGCTACGAGTTCCAACACCTGAGCAAATACATGAGTTAGTGATTATTTGGGCGCAGGAGTGGACAAAACAATTTGATGGCAAGGGGAAAGCGGATCAGGTGAATAGTGTTTGCGATCGCTTCCTTGAAAACATGGCCATAATTCCTACTAATTGGAATTGGCAACCTATCAGTCCAAAAACGCTCATTCAAAGCATCAATACCGAAAAAGGACTTGGCTTCCAAGCGATTCCGAGTTTCTTGGCAACATTGCTGCATGGAAAAAAGTGCGTAATTCGCTCCAGGGAAAGAGAGCAAGAAATTCGGTGGCGCAAGGTACAAGGCGATGGCTCAGGTCGTACTGGACTATTCCTAGTCAGTCAAGCATTTCCGGCACTGTACACAGATGACTATGGCAAAGAAAGGGAAGGTTATTTTGTCTATCGCTTAGATTTTCGCGTTCAGACTCAAGCAGGGCGATTCAACCAAAATGGCAAGCTTAAACCGTGGATTTTTTTACATTTAAGTTGTCAACGATATGCTCATGAGCCATTAATTGAAACTAATTATGGTCGTGATATCTCTGTACTAATGGGGATGAATGAGGAACGCCTCTCTGGTTACGAAGTAGATTCAACGTTAATACGTCTTACCATTGAGAACAATGGAAGAGAAGATAGTAATCTATGGAAATTTCAATTGCCAAATCTGCTATCTGCATTCAAAGCCCGTCCCCTTGAAACAACCTATAACATTCGTTGCAACCCTGCTAGATACGGCAATTTAGATAATCATCCTAACTGGAATAGAGATGAATATTATTTAGTTCATGCTGAAGGATACAAGTATGAACATGAAAACCATAAAAGAGGACATAGTATTAAACCAGGATTTAGTTTACAGGAACGCGGTGATATTGTTGCTCAAGTGTTAGAGCTTCTAGACGGTGTTTTAATACCTGATAATCCAATGCAGTGTGATATTCCTGCTCCATCTGGTCAAAAAACACCCTTGGCAATGCGCGATTACGAATATATCTCTCAACCTCCAAGTTTTACAAAACAACAAAAAGAAAAGCTGACTGAAAAAGAAATTAAGCAACGTGTAGATAATCGCCGTCAAGAAAGACAAACGATCATTGCTGATGCTATTGAGCGGGCATTGCAAGCAAAACCCATACATCTTTTTCTTCTGTGGCGCGAACGAGATACTTGTGATGTAACTTACCAGACATTGCGTGATGCTTTCCTGCTCAATGAAGGAGAAGATTTTCCAGAGCATGTCAAAGTATCATCTGTGTGGATTGATGATCCAAATATTTTGAAACCCCTCGACACAGCCGGATTTGCACCTAAAGATGGTCAAGAGTTTGACAAACAGATCCGCAAGCAGCATCAAATGAAACTCGATGCATGGCGCGACTTTTTGAAACATAAGGTTATTGCTTCAATTGACTTTACTACTAAGCCTTACTGTTTTGCGATTATTGAAATTGGACAAACGAAAAAGAAGGGAGTTCATCCTAAACAAAGTATCTATAGAGCAGTTCGTGAAGCTTGTGTGTTAGAAAAAATCAGTTCTCAAATGGTGCAAACGGTTAAACCAAAATCAGTTGACAAAGAAAATCAAAGTACAGACACATCGCCATCTTACAGCAAGAAGACAGAAGGACGTATTCTGAATGCTGTACTGGATATAACCCTACGTCAGATTGGGGCACTCTATGGACTGCCCTCAGAAGTCTATGAACGGGCAGGAATATCCAAAGAAATTGCACAAAATCTAGATGTAATTGCGCTTTGTCGCCGAAAAACCACTCAAGGTGAAGATAATATTCACTATGCTTTGGCTGTTCGTCTGCGGGCAACTGGTGCAGTTGATGTGTTATTTCCTGATAGCCAGGATTGGATTCCTTACCCACGCGCAGGGATTGAACTTGGGCAAATTTTCTCACGGGTACGCCGCGATCGCAATTATCTTAAAACAATTCAGTTGAAGGGAATAGAACTTGCAAAATTTGCGGCGGATGTACTAACTCAAGTGGGTGACAAACCGACTCTTGTCTTAATCGAAGCCGATGTATGGCGTAACGAGCGTGGTGAGGAAAATGGAGGCCAAGCTTGGTTTCAACTAAAAAATGAATATCTCCTTGCAAACCGGGATGTTTTAGACTTTCAACATGTCCCAGGTCATGCTTGTGTATATCCTCGTGACCATAACCAACTTAGGAACCTGCTTGGAATAATTCGCTTCCGCACTGGCAACGAGACAACTCAATACATCACCAATCGACAAGCTTGGAATGAGAATTCTCCAGCACGAGATTTAATTCACTTAAGTGGTTTTTACGATTCCTCTGTACCTGAGTTGCTGCATTACTTCTCTATTGGAAGATTACCGCAAACACAAAAAGGCCAAGATACCTCAACAGCACGCGAACTCTATATGCTCGATTCTCAAAATGACGAATACGGTGTAAATATCGCATTCAAGCACCAGCAGATGTTAGAAATGCTTCCCTTCTTCATCCGTTCGGATTTTCAAAAAACAGAAGAAAGCCTAAAGTCACTTTGCCGAGTGCCACACTACTTACGAATCTCACCAGCGTGGTCAATGGGTAATATTCATCCACCATATCCAATGCATTTAGGCAAACAATTAATAAAAGATCACTTATGCATCCTTGGTGTAGAAGTCTGAATCAATGTTTCTCATAGATGAGGAAAAAAGTACTCAGTAATCAGCACTTTTAACTCAGCTTTAATAACTTCAGGGTAAATTTAGCCTCCATACTCAGTATTTTAAGTGTAAAAATTGTATTTAAATATATTTACTCTTATAAACTTGTGATGATCATTTCCTGGATGCTACCTTCTACAAGGTGACACAGGATTTGGAGCGGTTTTTTAACCATGAAGCGCAGACACAAAGTAGCTTATAGCTTGACATCGCTGATCAGTCTCAATTTCATATCCACCTTAGTTGCATTTGATGGAGCGATCGCCACACCACCGAGAACCCCAGATAAAAATGTCAATTGCGAGATTTTAGTTGTGGGTGGTGGACTATCTGGCGTAGCTACAGCTTATGAGGCTTTACTAGCAGGGCGAACGGTTTGTCTCACGGAAATTACTGACTGGCTGGGAGGACAAATTTCTTCTCAAGGGACATCTGCGTTAGACGAACGCCCAACTCAGCGATCTCTCCAATTCTATTCTCGCGGCTACCTAGAATTACGAAACCGGATTGGGCGCAAATACGGTGAACTTAACCCCGGTGACTGTTGGGTAAGTGACTCTTGCTTTCTTCCCCGCGATGCTCACACCATTTTAGTCCAGATGCTCAAAGATGCCGAGAAACAAGGCAAAGGGAAGTTGCAATGGTTTCCCAATACAGTAATTAAGGACTTAGAAATTGCTGCTGATGGCAAAATAATTAATAGTGCGATCGCTATCCAACATCAACCACCAAAAGGCGCACCACCTCTCAATACTTTTACTTTATCTCAAAGTATTGAAGATGCTTATCGCTACGAAAACTCGTCTCGATTTACCAAAACTATTCTCCGTTTCCTCCCCAAGGCAGCGAAAGGGGATGCTCCTAAGTGGTACGTTATAGACGCGAGCGAAACTGGAGAAATTATCGCCCTTGCTGATGTCCCCTACCGATTAGGCATTGATGCCCGTTCCTACCTGGAACCTTCGGCTTCCAGCGCCAACAATGACCCTTATTGCCCTCAAGGCTTTACCTACACCTTTGCAATGGAGGCAACCAAGGAACCGCAACCGCAGACGATGCCTCCATTTTATTTACAATACGCACCATATTTCAGCTATGAATTAACGCGACTGGCTAACTTTGATTTAGTTTTTACCTATCGTCGCATTTGGAGTCCAAACAAAGGGAAACCAGCAAAATTCGGTGGTGTAAGTTTTACTGCTGCGACACCAGGGGACATCTCTATGCAAAACTGGACTTGGGGTAACGACTACCGCCCCGGAACAGCCAAGGATAACTTAGTTTACAGTCGCCAACAGTTACAAGGGACTGGGCAGTTAAAACCAGGGGGCTGGATGGGAGGACTGCGAACAGAAACCCTCCGCAACGCTGAAGAAAATGCCCTCTCATACTATTACTGGTTAGTAGCTGGAACTACAGATTCCCAACTGGGGGAGGGTGTAAAGCAGCAGCGAACTAATAACCGCTTTGTTTCCGGGTTAAATTCCCCAATGGGCACAGCACATGGCTTATCGAAATATCCCTATATGCGAGAGGGACGCCGCATCATTGGCCGCCCTAGTTGGGGACAACCTGGAGGTTTTACTATTTGGGAAATTGATATATCTCGGCGAGATTACAATGATGAGTATTACCGCAAAACTCTGCCAGCAGATATGTATCGGCAGTTAAGAGCCGCACTATCAGGATTGGAAGCCACATCTGTAATTAGCGGTGGGATTTCACCAGACAAAGCAATGCGACGGACTCGTTCTACCATTTTTCCCGATGCTGTGGGTATTGGCCACTACGCTATCGATTTCCATCCTTGCATGGTGAATAGTCCGCCAGAAGCCCCTGGTAATATAGAACGTCCAGGTGAAAGGCGTGGTGCAGGCCTTGCTTATCCCTTCCAAATTGCTCTGAGGGCAATGATTCCCCAGAAAATTGACAATTTGCTAGTAGGAGGCAAAAGCATTGGTACCAGTCATATTGCCGCTGCTGCCTATCGAGTCCATTCCTTTGAATGGTCGGCTGGCGCAGCGGCGGGAACTGTTGCTAGTTTTGCCATCAAAAATGCGATCGCACCCTACCAACTAGTCGATGACTTACCCAAACAAGAGCCACAACTAGAAGCGCTCAAACGGCTTTTACAAAAAAATGGCAACCCCACCGCCTTCCCCGATACATCAATTTTTAACGAAAACTGGGATAATTGGCGGTAGGGCATTAGGTATTGGGCATGGGTATGGGGACTAAATTTTTCCCCATACACAATAGCTAATCTCTAACTCCCAACTCCCAAATCTCCAGTCCCCAGACAATGGACTAAACTAGTTATTTGTAATGTAGTTTTGTAAAATACTCTTGACTAATTGTTCTATGGTTACGATATTTTCAGCAAATGTTTACGGGATGGCCACAGCACCAACTATAGCTCCGAAACAGTCTGATCAAGTTACCCGTAAGACTTATCCGAATTACAAAGTGATTGTATTAAACGATGATTTTAATACATTCCAACACGTGACTGAATGTTTGATGAAATATATTCCAGGGATGAGTGGCGATCGCGCGTGGGATCTGACTAATCAGGTACACTATGAAGGTCAAGCGATCGTCTGGGTTGGTCCCCAAGAACCTGCGGAACTCTATCATCAGCAGCTGCGCCGAGCAGGTTTGACAATGGCACCTCTAGAAGCAGCTTAATTATTATGGGCAAACCCACCGCAGATTCCCTCCGAGCAGCTTCGCAAAAAGCTGGCAGACTGGTTTGGAATCACTCGACACACCTTGATGGTCTTATCCCCATTTTAGAACGTCTTTGTCAGCAGGATTGCATTCAAACCGTGACGCCGGGAGTCATTGGGCGGGTAAAAGGTCATTGCCCGAAAATGCAATTGCGTGTTTCAGTACCGATTCGCGGCGGCTATAAAGTAATTGCACGGCAGGGGAAGACGGTACAGGAAGTGTTTATTTTAACCCCTTTGGCGCAGTCAGAACTGGAAACGGCATTAGCGATCGCTATGAAATCTTAATCATATCCAATTTCCAATGCCTCATGCCCCACGACTATTCCTCAACACGGTGGACTGCAAATTTGTGTAGTGGCAGACTGAGAATGCAAGAAAAAGTTAAAAAATATGACAGAGCCGTAGTTATTCTCAAAGTCATGAGCACAGATTCCCAGTCGGGTAAAACTATTTTTTCTATGCCAAAGGCTAGACAGTAAACTAGCCAGTAACTAAAGCTCATTCTAAATAGAATCCGCTCTGTTTCTTCCACATCATTTTTTTGCTGCTTACCGTCCCACAGTAACAGCAGTCCAATAATGCAAGCTACACAGGAAACAGCAACTACAAATTCGTGACAAAAGATATTTAACGAATGCATTTGTGTTTATCCCCACATTTTTCTGTTGAAGATCAGTCTAAAGGAATATTCCTTGTAGAAATACAAAATATTTACAAACCTCAATAGGTCATGGAGTTTATGTAAACAAATGCAACAAAAATTGTTGTTTTGCAAATTTAAATATTTTTAATAAAAATTAAACATTTCTGTTAAGTAGGTGTTTAGGAATTAGAAATTACTTTGTTTAGATTTTGGACAAATAAAAAAGTTGCGGATTTTTCATGCAAATCAAAAAACACATTGCAAATTACCGCAGTTCGTTTTTGAACTAAAAGCAAATCACAGTATTTGCCCAAAGACACTTTGTTGTTGATATAGCGGTTCCCACTCAGATGCGGTACAAGATTATATCGCCAGGTGTAGGCGCACGGCAGTGCCCATACAACTTAAGCTAAAAGCCTTTTCAAATCTCGTTTCCAGCCTCTGGGCTGGAAATGCAACTCAAAAGCGGCTCTGCCGCCAGCAAGGGAGGCGGAGCCTCTAGGATGCCATTCCCAGTCTCAGACGTATGGTAACAAACTTTTAAAACTCATTTTTTAAAACTCATTATTTAAATAATATTGAATAATAAATATATTATATTATGCGATTCTACCTGTTAACTGTAGTTAAAAAAGTGTCATCCAGCAACTAGCCATGTCTACCAAGGGCTATATCTATGCACACATCAGTTTGCTAATTGCTGAATGAATCACTGCCTTTTCAAGAGATTGCACTTCTTTGAAGAAAATAGCTCAGAAATCTTAACAATTTTCTCCTGATGTTTCGCAAGCACCAATACTTACCCAACGGCTAGAACCATCTTGCCAATGTTCTTTCTTCCATATGGGCGCATTGTGTTTGAGGGTATCAATAGCATACTGGCAAGCTTCAAACGCCTCACTCCGATGAGGACAACCCACTGCTACTAAAACACTAATTTCTCCAACTTGCAAACGTCCGGTGCGATGATGAATCACTACCCGATTCACATCAGACGTAGATAAGCGAATATCAGCAGCAATTTGATAAAATATCTGCAATGCCATAGGTTCGTAAGCTTGATACTCTAAAGCAATGACAGGTTTACCATCAGTTTGATTGCGAACCACGCCACTCATCACAACCACGGCACCGTTGGCCGGATCGTCAGATTTGGCATAGATTTCTTCAAGAGACAATGGTGCAAAGGTAATGGCAAAACTATCTTCGGCTCTTGGTTTAACAGCAGAGGTAAGTGTAGTCGTCATAACTGCGTTCATATTATGTGGGCTTTTTCTATTGTCTCTGAACAAACGCTGCTAACGCATCTTACAATTTAAATTCATTAACATAGTTGCGTATATTACTACCTACCTAAATTTTACTGGAAGTAGTTTTATGTGCTGACAAAAAATTATAAGGGTGTAAATCTTCCAAAATTTACTTAAAATTAGCAAAATTATTGTTCACCTTTCTTAAGGCATATTAGTATAATTAAAGTCATCAAGCTATATGCTTGCTCAGTTATTTAAATAATCTGATAAGAAATTACTAAAACATCCCTAGAAAACTATAATTACACGGCAATTACTGCTGGTGATGGCATGGAAGCATTAGCAATTTATGCCCAGCATAAAGAGAAAATTAGTGCCGCGATTATCGATATTATGATGTCCATAGGACTTACGCAATAACTCTCTCAAATTATTATTCCTCTGTATCCTTTGCGTCCTTTGCGGTTCGTTTTTTCATTATTTTGTGTAAGTCCTGGTCCAATATGGATAGAGCAACTACCATTCGCACATTGCAAAATATAAATCCGTTATTGCCGATTATTATTGTAAGTGGACTTGCAACAAGTGAACAAGTTCCAATCGACAAAACAGATCAACATACAGCCTTTTTAGCTAAACC
Organism: Nostoc sp. NZL; assembly: GCF_015714705.1. Taxonomy (NCBI): domain Bacteria; kingdom Bacillati; phylum Cyanobacteriota; class Cyanophyceae; order Nostocales; family Nostocaceae; genus Nostoc; species Nostoc sp. NZL. Next base: position 27,087 of record NZ_WBKL01000095.1, read on the forward strand.
CTACACAACGCAAGAATTATTGAAAACCCTACATACAATTATTAGTCAATAGTATAATCTGCATGATCTAAACGATCGCAGTCATATCTGCCTTTAATCTCTTGATTGAAAAAGCTGCCAATTGAGTCACAGGAATGTAAATCTTCCCAAGTATCCTCGTCTACGCCTAAGTACTGATAAACAGCCCCACTTTGAAACTCAACTTGCAAAATATGTTCGTCGCGATCGTAACCTACAGCCATGGCCATCGAGGAGACAACTGGTAGCATGATAATTGGTTCCTCTTCAAAAGGTAGTGGGGTCGTTTCGGCGATCACCTCGTTCAGTTCTTGTAATCCTTCATAAGCTTGTATCGGTGCCGGTATTTCCAAAAACTCCAGTTCGTCGCCTCGATCGAGCAACAACTGCAAATATCCATCAGAGTGAGCGATCGCTACTAAACTGCTCAAGTCTACCTTAGATAGCTTCATTTATTTTGTGCTCTCCTGCGGGCGTAGTCGGGAGTGTTAAAGTTTTATGCAACACTTAAGCGTGTTTATAGTACAAATATACTATAAACACGCTTCGCTGTCAAGTTTTTTTACCAAGCGAGAATTTTAGGTGTGTAGAGACGCGGAAACGTTGCGATCGGTAAGTGCATTTGTGATCTGAACTGTATTAGTTTATTTATTTAGAACAAAAGATATAAAAAATTGCTTATTTTCTACGTAAGTTGTATCAATCAAAGTTGCTCAAACTAACATCTGGCTTTAGTAGTGCGACTATCTAGTAAACGTCCGATAAGATTTACAGGTTGAAAAAATTCAACTCAATTATCTGGAATAGCAACTGAGTGTTGTGTAATAACTCCACAAATGACTTAATTACATCAACTAGAGGTTTTTCCAATGCCTACTGATTTACTGAGCCGCAAAAAGACTCACTTTGTGTTGTGGCGTCCCGGTGCCTCTGAACCATCTCCCACTCTCTATATTGGCAGCACACCTCCCAGCAACCCGGAACCATTAACTAAATTTAGAGAAATTCCGCTTCGTCAATCAACTCAATTTCCTGAACTGTGGGAAGTATCAGCTCAAGAAGTGGGGTTGAGCGAAGGACAAGTTTACTTCTACTGGTTTAAAGTCCGCAACTCAGATGGCTATTCTGATAATGCCAACCAAATTATCTATGCTACAGATCCGACAGCAACAACTGTAGATCGAAGATTTGCTAATAAGCGGCTGGAATCGGGGGTAACAATTAGCCCAGATCATCCGGCAAGCGTTATACTTTACCGCAATGGCGAACTGACTCCCTGCGATCCCGAAGGACAAACTGTAAATTGGGAAGACGATATTCCTTTAAAAGAACTGCCAACTAACAATCAATTGGTGATTTACGAATTACCTACCCGTTGGGCAAAGAATAGCCCATCTGGTATTGAAGAAGGAAATGGAACATTCCGTGATGCTTTAGCACTGTTGGTCAAAGAAGCAAAATCTCCAACTTTTACCACAGTCGATGCTTTGAATAACCACGCTCATCTTGTGGAACTGGGAGTCAACGCCCTCGAACTACTACCCCCAGAAGATAGCAGCTATGTTAACGAGTGGGGTTACGGCACAGCGAATTATTTTGCCGCAGATTTCGATTTAGGACGCCCAGATCATCAATCAGCACCTACAGCTACAACTGATTTAGTGAATTTGATCAAAGCTGCTCATCAACATGGGTTGCGCTTTTTTATAGATGTGGTGATGGCATTCTCGCTGAAGAACCCTTACCATCATGTGAATTTTCTGGATTTTTACATTAAATGGGGCAGTGGTGACCCAGAACAAGGGTCAAGAGATGGTTTTGGCGGAGATTTATTTAAATACAATTATTGGGTAGAAGGGTATCACCCCATCACTGGCCAAAAATCATGGTTTGTGCCAGCACGGGAATACTTAAAAGTCCATATTGCCCATTGGCTAGAATTTTATCGGGTTGACGGTCTGCGGTTAGATAGCGTCAATAATGTTGCCAACTACGACTTTTTACAAGAATTTAAGGATTTTGCGCGTAATCTATGGCATGAAAGAGGGGGAAGCGACGTTAGCGAAGCGGAAGCGTCTCGCTTCTTGGTTGTTGGAGAAGAATTAAGTGTACCACTAGCGCTTATCCAACAAAATCGTCTAGATGGATTATGGAATGAAAAATTTAAGCAAATCTTCCGGCAGGTAATTCTAGGTAAGAACGCCTGGGATGAACCTAGCTTTGAATGGAGTGTCCGCAAGCTCATTGATTGCCGCAACTTAGGCTTTAGAGATGCTTCACAAGCAGTAAATTACCTAACTTCCCATGATATCGGCGGTTATGGTAATGAGCGTCTCTTCAACTATTTGGTTAATAATGGCGTGAAGCTGACAGAAGAACGCATTAAATTAGGATTTGTCAGCTTGCTCACCGCCGTAGGAATTCCCATGATTCTAGCTGGCGATGAATTTGCCGACCAGCAAGATTTGGACATCAGCGATGATCATAGTAATCGCAAACAAATTGACCCAGTTAACTTCGACCGTGTAAGCGAAGATTGGCGACAACGCATATTCCAATACGTTGCAAGATTAGTCCGCTTCCGCAAGACTTCTAATGCTTTAGCTGTGAATGAGACCCAGTTCATTCATATTGACTTCAATGAAGGCAAACGAGTTTTAGTCTGGCAACGTGGTAACAAAGCTGATGAGTTAGTAGTTGTAGTAGCAAACTTTTCTGACTATGGTACTCCTCCTGCTTCTGAGTATAGAGTCCCAAATTGGCCCGCAACCCCAGTTGGTAAACAGTGGAAAGAAATCACTCAAGAAAGGATAGTTCCACCAGACTGGGTAGGCAGAGAAGGCATCGTACCTTGGGAAGCTAAGGTATATGCTCTAGTTTGACAATTGGGCATGGGGCATTGAGGGATCTGAGTGCTGAGTAAAGTAGAAAATTCTCAGCATTCTTCATGTTCCAATGTGTCCCATTTTGTACGTATCCCAGTGGTTACCCAATCTCTGCATCTTCTTTAACGGCGTTCTCTTGGCTAAAGTTTTCTCCTTTCGAGTGGTGTTAATTCTTTGAGTACGGTAAACCGTATTTGCTTGTTAGTTCCCAAAGATTAATTTAATTGTTAAGTTTAGCTACATAAATAAGAAAATGCTAGAAGATTGCTAAGACAAAAATTAGAACTTAATTAACATTGTTTAACATGGCTATGAAACCTACAGATCAATTGGTGCATTTTTTAGAGGAAGAGTTGGGTATTTCTGGTGGAGCAATTTCTCTTGCTTTGCGGCATTGTGAGCATACCCCCAACTTTCTAGCTATGACCCTCTGGCAATATGGGCTGGTAACATTGGATCAGTTAGCCCAAATTTTTGATTGGTTGGAAACAGTATAAGCTGCTACTTCAAATTGGCAACAAAGTTAGATAATTACAGCAATTAGAGCAAAAAGCCCACCAGGAGCAAGGTGACTCTTCCTTGCCCACTCGATCATTCCAAATTCCGGGAAGTGCGATCGCTATCAAACCCCAAAATAAGTAAACAATTAACTAATCGTAACGAGAGGAATTTGCGATCGCATTGGCAACCAAATACAAAAACGGGCTAAAGAATTTGAACAGATCAAAGCCTTTAGCCCCCTCTGAAAATAACTGTCTCCTCAGTTAATAAGAGGAAAAGTAGCTTTATTGAGGCTTTTTGAAAACACTCCTAGAAATCACCAAGCCTAATATGTTCCGAGAGTAGTTTCTTTAACTCCACTATGTTTTGCTTCTCTTGTTCCTTAACCTTTCTCCAAAAGGCTTGTACTGAATCATACCCCTCAGCATTAGCAAAATATTGGTCATACCGCCATAGGGCATCGAGTCTTCGACTCAGATCGTGAACCAGATCGTGGTCGTGGTCTTTAAGACCCTGCGATTCTCCCAGGTGTTCTACTTCTTTCTGGTAAGTTTCTAAACTCATTTTTCATTCCTCTTGAACTCGATAAAATTGAGCGAAGAAATCACAAGTCAGCTAATCAAAATCCCTTGGTATCGGTAAATTATGTATTTGAGAGGATAAAGTCATACCTCTACCATTGAGTTAGCTTTACTCAAAGGTTAGGTAAAGATTGTGAGGAACTTGTGAGAAAGCTCAAATATTACATAAGTTCATTAGACTTGTCGGTTTATAAAAAATTAGTATCTGAAACCCTTGTTCTGCCTCGCTCGAAAAACTCAAAAAGTTTATTAGGCGACAAGTCTATTTTGATCGACATCTAGATAATAAAACAATTTCATCTAGAGTTATGCATCATGTTATTTCGACAACTCTTTGAACTATAAATAAGTACATATACTCATTTGATTACAGGTTTAGGGACTAAAACGGTGATTTTGGTCGATCCAGCATTAGAACAGGTAGAGTGCTCCAGTTGACACAGAGAATATGGTCACGCATCCTCGTTGAATTCTTGTGCCTTAGGCATCGCTCTTTTTCAGATGTAAGCTAAAAGCATAAAAGATATGAGTTAATATCCTATGCAGCAGTCCAACTCTAGCAATTACCGGGATTTTTGGCGGCAGCTTGTTACTTTGGCTGCAATCTTTGGTGCTTTCATTATCAATGTAGTATCGAACGTTTTTCCGCTCAATGGACTCAGCATAGGGGAAATTTCCAATACTTTATTTAAAAATGTCCTGATTATCCCTGCCAATTACGCCTTTGCTATCTGGGGTCTGATTTACCTTGGGTTGTTTGCTTTTGGGGTATACCAAGCTCTACCTGAACAACGACATGAACCTGATTTTCGTAAGACAGGTTATCTGTTGGTGATTGCCTGTGTTGCTCAAAGTATCTGGGTGTATCTGTTTTTGTCTCGGCTTTTTGCGCTTTCTGTAATTGCAATGCTCTTTATTCTATTGCCCCTGATTGCTGTTTATGTGCAGTTAGAAATTGGCAACAAGCGTGTACCTCGGCTCAAGAAATGGTGTGTTCACTTTCCTATCAGCATTTATCTAGGCTGGATTAGCGTGGCGACCATTGTCAACGTAGCGTGTGCCTTGTCTTTTCAGGGGTGGAATGGTTGGGGAATTTCTGCTGTAATATGGACTCTCATCATGTTATTGATCGCAACAGCAGTTGCAGCAGTTATTGTCATCCAGCGTGGAGACATCGCTTATACAGGAGTAATACTCTGGGCACTGGTGGCGATCGCACTCAAGCACTCTGATAATTCAATGCTCAGAAATGCCGCGTTGGTTTTGGCAATTGTCCTGGTTTTGCTCGCTACGATGAAGATCAGGAGCAGCCAACAAGAACATATTTAATTGCTCCCGGCGCGATCGCCCGAACTGCCACATCTTACATTTCCTGTTTGAATATGGCAAGCGCTTTCGCAAAGCCTCCCGTAGGCAAGTTAGAAGGAGCGATCGCAATACGTTTCGGATAAGCACTTTTCACAACTGTTATGGTCTAGAAAAAAAGTGAAGGTTTGAAGTAGATAACTTATTGTGATTAGGCTAGTACTTGGTAAGCTATTTCTAGACAATTTCCAACTTCAATTCTTGTAAAAGTTCAGTGCTAATGGGTGATGTTGCCAGAATTGGATGCTTAATACCTCCCCAAATACTTCCAGTGCGGATACGATGAGAAACTAACACTTGAGGAATTTGACTAGAGATTAAAACCTGTGGTGGTGCAAGTTGACCGATGGTTCGCGCTCTCTGGTAATGATATGATTCTGATAAAGCTTGATCCAGTTTTTGAGCAAGAATTTCTGGAGTTTCTTTTGCCGAATCTAGTAATAGAATATAGTGTGGAGGATCGGCAATCGGCATCAAGCTTTTAAAATTAGTTTCTTGCAAGTTCAACAGACTAATAGCATTATTTACAAAGGTTTCTTGCAACTTTTCGCCCACCAAATCGCTAATAGCTTGATGTCGTCCGAGAAACTCTAAACAGGGAGTGTGGCGATAGTAATGAGTTACCCGGATGCGATCGCCAATTCGATAACGATACAAACCCCCTTTCTGGGATAAAATAATCGTGTATTCCTTGCCAATATTGAGTTCATGCAAACCATACAGGGAACCAGTATCATCCTCAAACTCGAAAAACACTTCATCGAGAACTGGAACACATCCCCCAGCGACAATCAAAGGAATCGTTATTGGTGCTTCGGTTGCTAGGAGTCCTTTACCTTGAATTAATACACCTGGAAATTGCGATCGCAATCCCTGAGCTTGATCTGCTGCATTGGCACTATCCCAGCAGGAAATCAGCTTCAAATTTGGCCAGAGTTGCATCCAGCTAATATTACTTTCGCTGAGGATTTGCAGCCGATGATGTGAAATCCGATTGTGTAATTCTCCTCGCAATAAATCCTGATTTTCTTTAATATATTTTAAATGTACTTGTAGAAAGCTAGGACTCCAAATAGAAATAATTGCTAATTTTTCAGCCTCTAATAATGCCAAAGCAAGTTGATGTTTAAACAAATTCGCATCATGCAGCCGATTAAGTTTATTTGGCATCACCAGCCAAGGACGCAAGAACCAACGTAACCAGCCATCTAAGTAATCTAAATCATCCTGTAAACTTTGGCTATCAGCTACATTTAATTGCGGCGATATACAAGCATAAAGCTTCCCTGTAGAAAATTTCGGGCCATTTACAATCAAATCATGCGCCCATACACAAAACATTTGATTAAACGATCGCCGCAAAGATTGAGTATAAGGAATCCATTTTACCGCCCCACTACTACCAGAGGTTTTTTCATAGAACAAAATCGGTTCTGGTGTGAGCGAAATTTGCTGCTGTTTTTGATTTAACCAGGGTTCAAGCGCATCATAATCTACAATTGGTACACGCTGCCAATCATCTACAGAATGAATCCCTAAAGTTTTACCATACTCACTCTTGATTAAGCGATCGCAAATCTCCCTTTGTACAGATGTCTGCATTAACTCTGGGTTATCCAAAGCTTGATGAAATCGCCTCGCAGTTGGTGCGAGTATTTGCCCAAAAAGCTGAATAATCGGACGCATTATTGCACCTTTTGATTAGGATAAAGCTTGGTGGCTACTGGTAAATAAGAACCATCGCCAATGACTACACCAGCAGCAAGATTAGAACCGGCTCCCACAAAGACATTGCTGCCAATCTTGACTTTTTTGACATACAACATTAAATTTTGCTTGCGGGGTTTAATGATGTGAGAATAGATACCGACACCATGCCCGATAACGACGCGATCGCCAATTTCTAATAAACTGCGATCGGCAATCTCCAATCTTGTTGTCCAGTATACATCTCGCCCCACTTTAGCACCCCACAATCGCAACCAACACGAAAACACCCCCGGAATCAATCGCAGCAATGCTTCTAGCGCCGGAATTGCAATATAAATTACCTGGATTTGATGACTACCCCACCAGGGACTATATTCTTTACCTTGTAGATAACTAATCCCCTCCCGCACAGGATAAAACCGTTCATGCAAGCGATAAACTAGCACTGGTAGCCCATAAATAGAAAGGAACACCGCCAGAATGCTGAAGATATTGGGTGAATAGGCGAGGTAGACTATTGCTGCCCCAGTTAGCAATAATATAAAGGCGGGAAAAAACGAAAGAATTTTACTTAGAACTGTCATTAAAATGGGAATAAAAGTTTTTGGAACAAGTTTAATGAGCTAGGAATTCCGATTATAGATGGCAAGTTTTTGCTTTCATAATATGTTCCATGTAACTTATCCCAAATTTTCAGATTAGCCCCGTAGTTATAATTTTGGACTTCGCGGCAATGATGCCAAGCATGATCTTGTGGTAAAATTAGCCAAGGAGATAAAAGTTGATAAAACCAGCTACTTTCAGGAATTATTAAGCTGCTATGTCGCCATAAATCTAAGGCAGAAGTTAGACTTACTCCAAGTAAATAACCTGTTGGATCTGCTAACAGATACAAAAATAAAGTGTGTATCCATAAATAAATAATTAACAAACTTGTCCAAAGTGTGTTGCGAGAAGTTCCTAGTACATCCATCTGAGTAACAGTATGATGGACTTGGTGAACCTTCCACAACAATTTAGTATGTAATAAACGATGATTCCAATAATATAAATAATCAACCACAACAAAACTGATAATAAAAGCCGAAACTACTGATACTTTTAAATATCCTTGTTGAGTTGGTAGTAAATATTGATAAAGCCAATAAACCAAAGTAGCTTGTAGTAAGGGAATAAAAATTCCTTGAATCGTTAACCCTGTACTATCTATTAGCCAATCTTCACGACTTTTCACTTGAAGTTGAGTTCGTCCCACCTGATTGGTAATAGTCCAACCAACTAATCCGATAAAAGAGCCAAAAATTAGTAGTTGTGAAAAGTTTTGTATTCCCACTTCTGATTGCTCACGCCGATTTTAATTAATTACGAATCATTCTTAGAGGATGTTTAAAAAGTCCTTTTCTTAGTAGAAAAACGTTTTAGATCCCCCTAAATCCCCCTTAAAAAGGGGAATTTAGGGGGATCTAAAACGATTTTGGGTCTGTACAGAGATGTGTGTACACCGTAGCTTTTTTAAGGGGGGTTAGGGGGGATCAACAAATGCCTAAAATCACAGCTAAATACTTTTCAAACAACCTCTTAAACCCAGAATGTAACTTTTACTGATTTATTTGGCAATAAACGCGGATCTTCTCCACGAGATATAGCCGCTATAATTGACTCGACAAATATATGAATTGTGTCCGCAGGCGTATTATAAAATTGTGTCCCGTATTTAGCGATCGCTTCTCCCTGAATATCCAAAATTTCCACGTCTTGGCGGATAATGTGTTGAGCAGTCCACCGCACAAAGGGACGTGCTAACTTATTCCAAATACCATAGTTATAGGTGACATCGGTGTAAACCAGAGTTGAATTATCGGTTTCTGGAATAGATTGACTGGTAATGAACAAATGGCGATTATCTGCCATTTTATACTCTACAGAGGTAATATTTGGCATATAAAAGCGATCGCTATGTTTAATCTCTGCACCCTGCAAATTCAGAAAACGGCTGTACCATCCCAAATTATTGTTTTCATTGCGATACTCCACCAAAACCGAACCATTCCACCGTTCAACAGTCATCTCTAACTTTTGTTGGCGGGAAGTACGGAAAACACCAGGATGAACAAAAGCCGTATGGGGAATATCAATAAAGTTCTCTGCACAATTAGTAACATTATTAGCAAAACGGTTAATTACCCGCACCGTCTCCCATCCTGTTTGTCCGTAGTTAGGCATAGAAAAGGGTTCAAAATCAACCTTTGGGGTATCGGCTAACCGCACATAAACATAGCCATCCTGTTCTTTGGTAGCATAACACTTGGCTCGACGCTGTGGGGAAGGTTTGAAGTCATCTCCTTCGGCTGGAACAGCAATCACGTTTCCAACCCCGTCATATACCCAACCATGATAGGGACATTGTAAAGCACCGTTACAGATTTTACCTGATGATAGACGGCTATTGCGGTGTAAACAGCGATCGCGCAAAGCTACGGCTTGTCCATCTTCACCGCGAAATATCGCTAACCATTCTCCTAAAACGGTGCGTGATAATACCTTGTTAGGTTGTAACTGTTCGCTGAGTGCGACAATATACCAGAAATCTGCAAATTGCATGGTGGGTGGGAGAGAGCGATCAACCATAAGACCTTGAAAGGGATAGTTACTTAATTACTAGGTATGGATGTTACTTAGAGGGTGTCGATCTGTAGATCCAGTAAGTTAAGATGATGTCGGTATTTATCAAATCTTACTGCTAGGAATTATTTTATATGGGAGCGTGGGAAGAACAAGCAAAGCAGACAAATGAACATAGGCAGCACTGGTCACAAGCTCAGGAGTTTAATTTTATTCAGGTTCTGTTGGTTGCTACTAATGAAGAAGAAGTTAAAGCAGCTTATGTTAGAGAATTTTCTCTACCTGTCAAAACTCAGGAAAGACATGACTTGGTAGTTAACAAAATTCTATTTGAATTCAAATACTCGGTCAAGCTTGGAGATATAGAAGTTGCAGCAAAGGTTATTGCTCAGGCAATTTATTACATTAACCGCTTATTCAAGAAAGGGCGTATAGATGAAATTAAGTATTTTATAGTTGCTGATAAAGATGAAGCTAGAATTTTCAAAGTTATTGAATTTCGATTATTTTATGAGAGTTATGAATACCAGTGGGATGATTTTCGCCCAAGTTCGCCTGATCCTAAATTAATCGCAGCTATCAAAAATTCCAAGCTATTAGAATCTAATCGAGTTTATCGATTGACTTCTCAGGATGATTTACATATCTTTTCAACTCGTATTTACAAGATATTATCACCTAATAATTATCAGATTAAATCAAATAACCAAAAACATCTAGGTTGGAGCTTGCCCCCATTTCTGATAATTATTTGTGGATTAACCCTGATAGTGTCGTCAGGCATTGTTTTGAGAAATCACCATTACTTCGATTTTTTGAACAAATTGACCCCTGCCCACAACAATAAATAACATAACGCATAATGGCTTTATCTAAAAAACAACAGAAAGTTCCAGCTACTTTAATCAAAGTTGGTAGACAAGGTGTTACCTACCAACAAAAAACGTATCAGTCTACAGAAAGAGTTCATGGTTCTACACAGGAAGATTTAGAAGAGTATGAGGATGCGATTGTAGATAGATCAGCGGCAGAAATTATTGATCAAATTAACAAGAGAGTTAAGAGTCCTTACTACTCTCTCTATTGTGGAATCGCAGCATTAATTTTACTATTTGTTTTCTTTCCTTTGTCCATAATTTTAGCGGTTGTAACTTATATAGTTTACAAAAAGGATGTTGCACGAAAGACAACACCCCTTTTTTATGAATTCTCTGATGATTACTCAGAAAAAAAATTTTATGAAAGTATTGCGTCTTTTTCAAATCTAGCAATGACGAAAAGCTCATGGCGATTGATGTCAAAAGTCGCTGTTGGTGATTGGAAGCGAAACGCTGGCTCAAACGCGGCTCTTATCCGACAGCGATCAAATATTGGTAAACAAAACCCCAACCTCCTCAAAACCAATGTTGACGTTTGGGGGATTGATGCTGGAAGCATTAAGTTATATCTACTTCCCGATCGCTTTTTTGTATTCCAAGATGGTGTTTATAGTGCGATACCTTATAGTGAAATCCAAGCATCCTTGCAAGACCTAGAGTACGTCGAACAAGAGGAACTACCTAGCGATGCTACAGTGATTGGGAAAACTTGGAAGTATGTCCGCCGTGATGGTGGTGCTGACCGACGTTTCAATAATAATCGCCAGCTTCCAATCGTACAATATGGAGTAGTTGTTTTCTCCACCCAAAATTTCATCGCTTATTTAATTGTTTCCAATCTTAGAATTGCTTCATCCTTTACTCAGTCCTTTTCTAGAATTCTGGCTTTATCTGATATTCGTACCGAACCTCTACCCACATCAGATAGCCAATTTCAAGCTACCTTGCCAGAAGTGGATCTTCTGCCAGAACATCTGGAACCTTTGAAGAAGGCAGCATCTCAAGGCTTAGAATTAACAACTAGCCAAATTGCTCAGTTACTTGGTGTATCTAGTTCGTTCATCACCAAAAATCCTGTCAGCTTTGACTACGAAGGGTTCCATTTTGTGCGTTCAGGTCGTTCAGGTCGTCAAATATCTTGGAAGGTTGAGTACCTTGGAACTAAAGTTTAGAGATTGAAGCAAAAGGGTTTTAGCGAGTAGGTTGAGTTAACATTAAGAAACCTAACATTTCCAAAAATTTACAAGTGCGATATTGAATAGTGGAAAAGCTGATTGTCAATTTGATATGGCAAATATCTAACTCGCTAGAGACATCGAAGATTTTAAATATAGCTCGATTTCCACTGCTATAAAATCACTAAACGTATCATGACTTTTGACAAAATAAGGCTCTTGCTGTCCTTCGCAATATGAGTAAGTTGGTGGGTTATCACCTTCTGAAAGCCTGAAAAAACTAAACTGATAACCCTGGTGCATGAAAAATACAAAAGCGTCCTCTGGCAAAGCTTCAGGAAAATCATTTTCTACCAAAAGTTGTTTAGCCCATTCTTGAATTTGCGGTAGATGCTGGTAGAAGCAATCTGAGCCACGCAAAAACTTACCAGCACCATGCCCCATAATCTTGAGAAAATCTTTGTAAATACTGGGCAAAGTAATACCTTGTTGTTGTTCAAATTGAATTATTTCCAAATCTGAACATGGCGAAACCTGATTCTCGTTAAAAATAAGCTGAAGTGGTTCGGGTAAATTGCGAATTGACATTTATACCGACTCCTTTACGCAATGTTTCCGTGATGTACATTTAGCTGAATGTTCGGGAAAGTCTGCCTAAACTGCTTAATGACATACTCACACGAATCACATGGCTCTCTTTCGGTGAATAACTCAATCTTACCCTTTACTTCTCTATTATTTGTATATTTTTCGGCGATCGATTCTAATATTTTGTACTCTGAGTCTAAATCTCTTCGGTGTCCGGTAACTTCAAAGGTTTTAAACATCAGTTGATTGGGTAAAATAACCGCTCCCTCTCGCAATAGCTTACCACTAAAAGCGAATAGCTCAGTAAACGTCTCATCTACCCATACTCTAGCAATAGCAACATTTCGGGCTGGTGCTGGCACGTTACAAGTTTTACGAATTTCTGTGACGCGCTTTAACCAATCCATACTTGCTCTTTTTGTTGTTTTTAAATCACCATCTAAATCTTACGAATTTCAACATTACCTGTAACATCAACTTGACACGCTAACCGGGCATAAGGATAATTAGCTGCTAAAGTCTCTAACATTTCCTGTTCTTCAGGTTGAGGAGGAGGAATATCACCAATAACCTCAACCAAACAAGTACCACAAATTCCAGTCCGACAACCAAATAAAACAGGTGAATTCTGAATCGTGAGATGTTCAGATAAACTTTGATGACATTCCAGAGTGATAGTAACAAAATCACTTACTGGAAACGATATTTTACAGAAGTCAGCCATGATACGCAATAATTTTACCTAAAAAACACTCTTCCATTCCTCTCTGCGCTGGTCACTGAGCGTAGCCGAGGTGCTGCGTATCTGTGTGAGATAAAATCAAATCCTCTTGCCGTTCAAAACCTTTAAAAGCCCTTTGTTGAGTCGCCAAATATCGAGAAATTGAATTAGTACCCATCAGTGACATATCTCGATTACGTTGCCAAAGATAATCGAGTTTTTCAACATAAACCTGATAAGATTTCATCGCTTCTTGATGAGTTGAAAAACTGCGCTGCAATCCTTCCGACTCCTCCGTAAAACAACGCCGCATTATTTCTTTAGCATCTTTGTCACTCATCTCAAAAATTGGCGATCGCAACACCCGATAAATCTTGCTATACAGCGCCGGATCGTACCAGAATATCCCGTTAATTGCAGCAGAAAAATGAAAATGATCGCGCTGACATCCCAGCAATCCTAAATTAGCAACCAGTCGCTCATAAGCACTTGGCGGCTTAAGGCAAGTGACAACATCGTGAGATATAATTGTCGAACTATTGAAGTGAAAACTTTCATCCATAAAGTGATAATAGGAGACTTTAGCAGGAATTGGAGCCGCTTCAGGATGAGGATGTTTTTGATAATAATTGCTGAGTTTGTGCTGTACTAACTTGCCGTTTAGTGTCCGCACTCCGCGGACAGTGAAATACTGACAAGCCAAAAAAGTATTATTCGCAGAAATCAGCCCAAAGTATTGAAGTTGAATTTTTTTCCACCAAGTTTTTAGGGCATTGGTATCAGCATAAACCATCGTTTCTGTAAAGGGGCCGCGCATGGGGTAGGTAAAGATAAGTTCCCCAAACAACGCTTGCTCAACCTGTTTGGCAATTGTGCGGAAGGCGTTAATGTGCGATCGCTCTTGGGCGGATTCCAAGTCTAATGTATCGCAGATTAAGCGAAAATCCTCTTGGGCGTAGAGTCCGGCTGCACTGGTTTGATTGAAAAAGATAGTTGCAATTTCCGCAGAAACAATTTGTGAGTAGTAGGCTACCCAGTAAAGTTGGTTCAAAATTATACGCTGATGTTGGCTGGACTGTTCCCATAAAGGTGTACCATATAGCAGAGAAAATTCCTCTGGGTTCCAATACTCGTTTTGGCAATCTTCATAGCAAAACTTGGTGACAGCTTCATCCATTAAAGCAGTATGATCTTGCTGTTTATTGCGAGTGTGGTTAATTTGTAATTTGCGATGAATAGTTTTTTCCATATCCGTTTTTATTTCACGCAGAGATAAGATTAATATTGATTACACACATTGATGGGCGGGGAGGGGTTTAAAGGCTCCGCGTTCTTCTAAATTTTGCAGGATAGACTGGGCTGATGTTCCTCCCATGAGCGATCGCAATATTTGTAATCGGGTTCCACTGTGGGTTTCAGTATCCAGTTCTTCTAGAATTTGGATTTTTTGCGATCGCGTCAGATGTCCTTTCACTTGTTCGATTGCTGCGAGTAAGCTTTGTGGCCCCACCTGTACCATAAATAAAAACTGTGCCAATACATCGATAATTGTTGTTTGACTCAATGCTGAAACAGTAATTTGATTAAACAAGGTGCTTCCCGTAGCATGATGGCGGGATTCAGATTGTAAAAAACTGGAAAAAAGTTCTGCTAAAACTGGATAGCGACATTCTTTCGCTAAACGCCGATAATGGCTTAAACCCCATCCTTCTAAAACGACTTGCAGCACAAACAACAAAACTGTTTTATCTGCACTTTCAACCACTTCTGATAGTAAGCGCAAAAACGGATCGTTCGTGCTAATTACTTCCATTTCTGGTAAAAAATGGCTAATTTGGTGAAGGTGGGTAGCTTCATCAGCTGTAAACAGTCCATAAAGCATTCGCTCTTCAATTGTTTCTGCTAAAAGTACCATTTTTGCCATGTAGCCAACGCCTGCTTTTTCAATGAAATATGATTCTTCTAATAAACTGCGGTTCGCAAGTTCCAAAATAGCAGATTGTTCATTAATATTAGATTGTTGAAAAATTTTGACTTGATGTAAATTGAAAAATTCAGCACCCCAATAATTTAATTGTGGGTAATTACCATAATTATTCTGATTGGGTAATGCTGCTGTTAATATCCGTCGCAAACGGTCATCATTATCTGTATGCGGTAGGTCAAAACCGACAATATTATATTTTGAATTCATGTTCAGGGCTAGGTGTTGATAGGGTTTGAATATCTGGATAATTAACAGTTTCCCACTTTCCCCAGGTTAAGGCTTTTTGTTGATTAACATGCTGAATAAATTCCATAATAGATTGATCTGCTTTAGTAGGAGTCTTTAAATCAAACTGAATTGTTTGAAATACCTGTGTATCGCCTTTTGCAAAGTAATTACCAACTTGCTGAGTTAACCATAACAAACCACGATTTAAAACCCATCCCCAAAATCCCGGACGCTTGGGAGTGACAAGAATTGTTTGCCCTTCAGTTTTACCACCTTCTATCATTCGCAGTGTAAATATAATGTAGAAATGCAGAAAATCTGGCCCTAGCGTCACAGTGCCAGTGCTACCATACCAGTAACACATACTATAAGTAACTTCGTTGCGATATAAAGGACGAATCAAGCGAACTAACCACGAATCATCCCCTCCTCGTGTAGTGTTGCTGAAGCTAATAGCATTGGGGTTAAGGTTTTGAGAATCAAATACAATCTCTAAAGGCAAATTGTGTACTGTATTGAAGTGGTGAGCATCAATCGCATTAATTAGTAAGACATTGGGATGGCAGTTTTTGATAAATCGAGTCCCCAATATATAATCACAATCTGCCTGTTCTAGTTCTGGTACAAAAGGCAGCGAACTTGGCTTTTCTTCTCCCACCCAAACCCAAATCATGCCGTACTTTTCTGCTGTGTGCCAAGTTTTAATACACACAGGTAGCAGTTTTCCGAGAGAAGGAATATCTACACAAATTCCGCGACTGTCATACTTCCAATTATGAAAAAAGCAGCGAATTCCATCACCTTCTACCTTACCTTCTGCTAAATGTGCGCCCATGTGTGGACAATAAGCATCTATAGCTACTACCTGACCACTAACTCCCCGATAAATTGCCAGATTTCTACCTAGCAACTTTAGAGCTTTTACCTTGCCAATTTTTAATTTTTTGGATGGTAATGTCCAGTACCATCCCTCTATAAATTGTGTCGGATTGTTAAAGTTTGATTGTGGGTTTGTAGATACCATAAGAATTAAATGAGAACACAATCTTGCACAAATTGTAACGATGATTCTGACTCCCACATCCGTTTTCCAGCACGAGTGAGATTGTCATAGTTAATTTCAGTTAAACAAACTAATTCATCCCCTAATCGATAGCCGGGGTTTATTTCTTCAAAAAACTGGATATGGGGGTTAGTCTGTCTTCCTGTGGGGATTTCAATTAACGCCTCACAGAGAATTTGGGGATGCGGGAAATTGACGATACCAGTTGATTCTTGGTATAAACTACCATAATATTCGCGTGCTAAATTCCCCATTAGATTCTTAACATCGGCAGGTGTTGTAACATCATAACGCGGGTAGAAATCTTGCCAAAAAGTCGGGAGAAAACGATAAGTGCGAAAACCAGAGCAAATTAGCAGCCAGTAAAGTTTATTTTCTGCATAGTGTTGACGCAGAAAATTGATAGCGGCAATCCAACTACGTGGTAGTGTTGTACTCGACCAAGCACTAGGATCAACAATAGTGTCGCCAGAATACACCACACTAATTTTTTCTCCCAAATAAGTCTTTTGGCATAACATCAGAGTTGAAAATCCTTTCAGTGCGTTGGATGTCTCATCTCTCAACAACAAAACCCAGTTTTTGCGCTCTAGATCAATTTGAAACCCATCCCAGGTTATACCTTGGAAGTGATTTTGCAGTAACGCATACATGGCGATGCGATCGCTTGGTTGCAAATTTTGAACAGGAATCAGCAAACTCTTCATTACTCGGAAATTACCTAAAATCGATTGGTAAGATGTATTTATTTAAAACTTTATCGACCAATTTGGTAAATTTACGGTGTAATGTGACAGATTACAAAATGGTTATCTACGCTACAATTTCATATTCACATCTTGCGCCTTTTCAGTAAGGGTTAGTAGGCATTTCCTATTCTGCAAAGGATTAAGAAACCCAAGATTACCAAAGTTTTTGTTAAGTTACGCTGTCCCTAACCCAATGTATTATTCTACACCCCTATTTTTTGACCATCGAGACGGTTTTAGCTGATTTACATACTCCATATATTCAGCTAATGGTTGATCAATACTAAGGAGCAACTTCGGATTAAAGCGGATATTGTCGTAAATCTTACCATCTTCATCCCTAAGCATATAGTAAGCCAAGCGCGTACAGAATAGCAAAAACTGACTTAGCAGATACCCTAGAATACCTTGACGCTTTTCAGTTACATAAATCGGTTGAATTCTCGTTTTTCCAGGTGCAATTGGAGTATAAGCATATATCATATACAGTGGCGGAAAAAGCCTAACATCTTTCATCATTGTTAACAACCCAATGCAACCATGAGCATAACGCATTGAATATTGATATGTAGAACCAAGAAATTTTTGACCTAACTTTTCTCTCCAGGTGGTTTGAGGGAATTGTCCCCGCATTGTAAAGTCGATTTGTGTGCCTAATTCGCTGCGATGTAGGGACAGATCCATTTTGATATCTAAATGATGAATTGTTTTTAAATGTTGAGCATCAATCCCATTCATCATACAAATATGTTGATGACAACTTCTTGCAAATGCAATATCAGCTTGTGCAACAATTTCTTTTCCCTTCAATTCATCAAAATCAGCCACTCCCTCTGGTGCTTTAGCATCTGGATAAATCCAGATAAATCCATACTTTTCTTCTATTGCATAAGCTTGTAATTTAGCTTGGGTAGGAATTTCTGATTGACAGGGAATATTTTGACAAATTCCTGTTTCATCAAATGCCCAATGATGAAATGCACAACGAATCCAATTGCCATCAACCTTTCCAATTCCTAAATCTGTCCCCAAATGAGGGCAGTAAGCATCTAAGGCGCGTACTTGCCCATCTTCACCTCTAAAAATGGCAATTTTATGACCGCATACTTCTACAGATTTTGCTCTTTTTTTAGGTATTTCATGACTAGGACAGGCAATGTACCAACCTTTAGCAATTACATTCCAATTATTGAATATTTGCATAATTGTTTGATAGATAATTATTTAATATTTCTTGTCGTTGGCGAATATCATCTCGATATTTACCCGTCAAAATTCTAAATAACATTTTACCTAAACAATAAGAAGCCCGCCAAGAAAATACAGCATCTTGTAAATCAATATGGCTACGCTCAAATAAAAAATGTCCAGTTAATCCCACCAATTGAGTTAACGGTAAGCCCAAGAGCAACCAAAAGTTTTGCAACTTCCAAGTATAAAAGAGTAAACCGTAAAAAAATAATATTCCGAGAATGTGTAAAGTAATATTAATTGGATGTTGATGTTTAAGAAGAAAAATATCCCAATAATCTGTAAAAGGATGATCTGTAATTTGATTATTAATTCGATTTTTTAGCTTTTGTTTAGGATTAGAATTGATATTAATCATAAGAGAGTGTATGAGAAATCAACATAATTTATACCTTAATAGTCATTATCAGCCACACAAATCCCTTTACATTTAATACCGTTCGTAGCAGTACGCTGGCAATGAGAACATAAAACTTTTTCGTTTTCTGTTTCTTGATTTATCTCTATACTAGTGCTTGCCTGTAGCTTGTCTTTTTCGGTCTGAAGTTTTTCACTCATAAGAATGGTAGGATTTTTTGCTGTTTAAATTTTACAAGTTATTTAGGAGTGATTATTGGTGAGGCACTATCTAATATAGCAAAGTCATACCTGTCCTGAATAAAGCGATCGCTCCACCCGCTGTAGGTATTACTCTCATAAAAATAGTGCGTTATATTTTCGTTAACGTAGCGTTAGAAGCTATGACCAACACAACATCAATGTAGTTTGCCCATAACCTTTAAGTAAATTTCTCGATATATCAGATATGATATAAATACAGAATGGGAGATCAAAGTAAACCTTTAGTTTGGTTACATGGTGAAGTTAAAACCCCACCTTTCAGTCAAGAAGCACGCATAGAAGCGGGTGTTCTGCTCAGACAATTACAGGAAGGTGAATCCCTTGGGTTGCCACATTCACGCCCTATGCCAAGTATAGGAATTCACTGTTATGAATTACGTGTTCGAGATGCAGATAAAAACTGGAGGATCATTTATCGAATTGATGACGATGCAATCTTGATTGTTGAAGTTTTTAATAAAACAACGAGAACAACATCGAAGAAGATAATTGAGGTCTGCAAAAAGCGTCTGAGTAAATATGATACCGATCAACAGGAGTAATGTGATGGATCAAGCCAAGAGAGAACGTTTGGAATCTAAAGGCTGGAAAATTGGCACAGTTTCAGATTTTTTGGAGTTAACACCCGAAGAAACTATCTTGGTTGAAATTAAGCTAGCTCTCAGCCAAAACTTGAAGGAGCGTCGGCAAAAACTGATGACTCAAAGTGAACTCGCTGCTAAAATTAGTTCCAGCCAACCTCGGATTGCTAAAGCTGAAAATGGCGATGCTTCAGTATCAATTGAATTGTTGATCCGGGCAATGTTAGCCACAGGTGCAACTCCTCAAGATATTGGACAAGTGATTGCTGGTGTGGGGTAAAAGCAATTCAATCCTCCCCTCTCAAGCCTCCGCGTGAGATAATTCAACAAGGAAACAAAACCGTTCCCAACTTTTCACGCCCCAAGCGATCGCTCACTTTCCCCCGACAAACAACCCGAACTCCATTAATATAAACCCCTTGCACAATCTCATCCGAGCCACGCTTAACCATCCGAAGTTCACCATCTAAAACGGGATCTGATATCTGCACCTGCGGGCTAATTGGCTGATTTAAAGCATTGGGATCGAGTAAAACTATATCTGCTTTCGCACCAACTTTGAGAACTCCCGTATTAAGACGGAACCAACCAGCAGGTTCTCCAGTAACGCGGCAAATTGCAGCTTCTGGTGAAAGGAACTTCGTTGCAACTGCTTGTTTGAGCACAGATAAAGCTCCATCATAGTAGCCCAGGTTACGGACATGAGCGCCAGCATCAGTAAAACCAGGCAAAATATGCGGATGCTGCATCATCGCTAAACGGGGTTTTAGGCGATCGTTCGCTCCTGTCGCCACCCAGCGTAAATCTGTATCGTATTTTTGTAATGCGTGGATAAATAAATCCACTGGTTCTTGTTGCTTTTGACGAGCAATTTGAGCAAAAGTTAACCCTTGCCAACTTGCTTCGGGACAGTGAATAACTTCCATCAAATCTAACCGACGATGGAATGATTTACGCCGTTTACTGAGCCATTCTTGGCGAAACTGACGACGAAATATTTCCGATGCCCATAGTTGTTGCCTTTCTTCTCGTGACTGACAGCCATTGAGTTGTGCGCCTGTGGAAAATTCTTCAAATAAGGGAGTCACAGATCCATCAGAGTAAATGGTGAAGGGTTCCGTTAAGGTTTGAAAGCGCACATTACCATTTAGAAGCCGATTCCAAATAAAAAGTAGGGGGGAAAATATTCGCCATAGTTTGCGATCGTGTACGGCATCTAAGGCTGAGAGGACTGTTAGCCGCAGCGGTTTTTGTCCAATCCCTGAACCCATCCGCAAAATATCCACAAAGGAAGCGAGCCGTTGTAAATTGGGTGTGACTTGAAAAACGCGATCGCACCGTCGACATAAATCTGCTAACATCGCATATTCTTTAAATTTGGCGTGTTGGGAAGGAATTGTACAGCCTTGCCATTTTCCACTCATCCGATGCCAGGGAAACATATCAATAGAAATGCCAATAAAGCCAGCATCTATTGCATCTCTGGCTATGCGCTGCATAAGTTTTAGTTCAAATTTTGTCGGCTGAACAGTTAAACTGCGTTCTAATCCCATCACATGAGCGCGTAAAGCACTGTGTCCAAACATTGGGGCAACATTGGGGCCAAGTGGTAACTGTTGCAAATGCTGTAAATATTCTGCTGGTGTCTGCCAGGAAACCGACTTTTTCAACCATTTTGCAATCAGCCGATGGGAAAGTGTCTCTACTCTCTGAAAAATATCAGCCAGGATTTGGGGTTCTGCGATCGCAACAGACAAGCTACAGTTACCAATAACCACGCTAGTAACACCATGACGAACTGATTCACTCAATCCTGGTGCAATTTCTAACTCTAAATCGTAGTGGGTATGAATGTCGATGAATCCAGGTGTCACCCATAAACCAGAAGCATCAACCACTTCACGCGCTGGGGTAGTTAAGGAGGGCGCAAGGGTGACAATGCGTCCGTTTTGAATGCCGATATCTCCGCGCACAGGTGGAGAGCCTAAGCCATCGAAAATTAACCCGTTTTGAATCAGCAAATCTAACATAATTCTCTAATTTGATAATTTCAGCTAATTTCATTTTTTCCTTGATAAAACCGAAAATAAATTTTATATTTATTGTGTTTCTTCCATTTTGATTTTTTCACTTTAAACAAATTAGATATTTTGATTATTTCCAGAATATTATTAAAGCCATAATCATTAGGTTTTATTTCTGGGTACTCTGTTTTTAGCCGTTGTTCACAAATAGATAAAGAAATCCATCCATCTTGATTTGCTATCTCTGCTCCAATACGACTCAATGCACGAACTATTTTAGTATTTTGCCATAATTTATTTTTTTCTGCTTGCGGGTTAAATGTAGAAGAATTGTTTTTATTAAAATTATTTTTTATCTGGTAATCAAAACGTTCATCAAGATTATTTTGAACCTCTATTTCAAGAGAGCCACCCGCTCTTGTTAAGGATTCATTCAAGAGTGAATACAAATTATTTAGACTATTTTGATACTTGTTAATGTCATCTATATTATCGACATTTTCGTATAATAATATATGTGCAGAAATAAAAATTGGATCAAAAATATCATTTATATCTTTTATTGCTTTTCTATATTCCTCTAAAAACTGTATTCCTCGATCTATACCTTCTTCTGTATTAAGATTAAAGCCTGGTAATTTTATAAGGTGATGAATAATAGTATTTCTATAATTTACAAACCTATTAACTAAAAATTCTGCATCATCATTTAATAAAAATTTATTTTGCTTTAAATAGTTGAAAATAAACCCTAGTGTTCTTTTATCTAAAATCTTCTCTCTCGCTAAAAAATCTTCTTTGGTAATTTCAGGCAATGAATCGTCAATATTAGGATGAATAAATTTACTAAGCTTTTTCAGCTTATATTCAATTGCTTGACCTTCATAAACACTTACTCCAATTAACATAAAGTATTTTTTCTGCTTTTCTATCAGATTATCTGATTCTTCAACCATAATTTTTTCCACCACAATGCTCAGTTTTAACCCAGCGCGATCGCTCTTTTTGCACACACATCTTTAAAGTCGTCACAATCATCACAGGAATCCAATGCACCATGTATAATGATCCTTGAATTGTTGCCCAAAGCAAAGACCATCCTCTTAAATTTTGAAATTGGTAAAGTCCAGCAATAAAGGCAATTGTCAAAATGATGCTGAGTAGTGTCTGGAGGGGAAACAGAACTGGATGATGGCTATAAAATATTGTCCAAAGTAAATCGGGTATTAGTCCAATTGGTAGAATAAACTGCAATAAAAAAAACAATAATAAATCAATTTCTTTCTCACAACCTAAAGTAAGAATTTGCGGAAAATAATCTAGGTAACGCTGGTAGCCACCTTCAGCCCAACGACAACGTTGATTCCAAAGTTTTTCCCAAGTAGTTACACCTTCTTCTTGAATTGATGGAACTGTAACAAACTCAATTTCTGCACCCGCTAAATAGAGTTTGAAGCAAAGATCCAAATCATCCGTGACAGTGTTCTCATTCCAACCTTGACACTTTTCTAACAATTCCCGACGAACTAACATCCCATTACCCCGCAGTTCAGACATTCCACCAATAGCAATGCGATGGGTTTGGAGAAAGCTATCACAGTTCATTTCCATCTGCTGGCAACGGGTTAAGAAATTGGTATTAGCATTAGAAATTGCTTTTCGCACTTGCACTGCACCGATCGCTTGCTTCTGAAACAGAGGTACTGTTTGCCGGAGAAAATTGGCAGGTAACTGAGCATCCGCATCACAGACTAGGATAATCTCCCCTTGCGTAAAGGGAAACACCGCATTCAACGCCCCTGATTTACCACCTTTTGATTTCCGTCGATGAACTTGCAAAGATGGAAATTGAGTTTGTAATTCCCTCAAAACCTGGGGGGTTTCATCGGTACTACCGTCATCAACAACCCAGATATCTAGAGAATCGCTGGGATAATTCAATTGGCATAAGCTGTAAACTAGATTAGCCAAGACTGGACTTTCATTTTTAGCCGGAACTAAAATCGAGACTGGCGGTAAAAAAATCTGACTCTCCATCACCGCAGCCGCTGGTTTTGCTATCAGCATCCGTAACGTTTGCACAGCCAGGATTGCCGTTAATCCCAGCAACAACCATTGTGTTTCTGGTAGCCAGTGCAGCAAACTCACGCCACCCCAGACCAATAAAAGTATTATGGTTGCTTTGAGACGGCGATAAAAGCTAGTATTTTTTCTTAGTTGAAAAGTGCTTTTTGCCACTCTCTTCTATATCCTTTCTGTTCGTTGCTTAGTCCTGCGACGCAATACTAGCATCGTCACTGCTCCCAGAAGGAAACCGCCTACGCCTGCTGCAACTGCTAGAATCCGCCCCAATTGTTGAGCAGCATTCAAGACCGGGTTATCCAGCAGATTGGAAGAGAAATGCAGCGATTGAATCGTCCATTTATCTTGGAGTTTTTGCAGCACTGCTGTCCATCGCAACGCCATATCAGCCGCTTTGCCATCTTTGAAAGAAAAAGATGCGATCGCTTCTCCAGAGGCGACATCTATCTCTGGAGTGAGAAAATTTCTGAGAGTTTCTCCCTTTAGCTGCATTTTGATATCTTTAATGGAACTGGAAAACTGCTGATTCCAGTACCTTTCAAACTCAGAAACTTTGTGAAAAATCTGGTTATCAACTGTTGTTATTGTGAAGTTTGGGTGCAAGTAAGGCTGGATTTTAGCAAAATCGCGAGTATTTAGGGCTTGGAGGGCAATATCTCGTGTACGAATAATTGCATTTATCTCCTGTGGGTTGATATCTGCTAGAGCGTATTGGGGTAGATTCCAAATTACCAACACTAACAAAATACTCCAAAGTAGCTGAGTGCATTTGTATATGCTTGCCCATTTCTGTTTCATGATATAAAAAACTTGGTGTTACTGAATTAAAGTATAAATTATGCGATGCCTGCGACGGGCGTAGCCATCGCTTCAAGCTTGCGGGCACAAGCGCCTATAGCGCCAAGGAAGCTTAGTCCTGATTCTGTCGCATATTAGAAGGTTGGAATTTTAAACGCAGAGGTAAGCATAGAATAAGTTTGCGTTACTCTGCGTTCATTTGTGTTTCAGAAATGCTACTCACTACAATGCAAACACCAGCTAACAAAAATGCCAATGCACCTGCAATTGCACCAACAGGAGGTGTTATCCCTTGTAGTTGGGGAAATAGAACGCCAAACAAACTCATCGCTAAAGCGAACCCACCAAAATACATCCCAATTCCTAATCCCGCCCATCGCTGGGGTACGAGTCCTAAAGCAAAAGGAATTGCTCCATTGACAATTAAACTAAAGCCAGCGACGAGCAACACAATTATCGGAATTTGTGCGCCCACAGATATCATTATCAGTAGCGAGGGAATGATTGCACAGATGCCACAAAGCATTGCTTGACTATTACCAATTTTGACGGCGAACATCCCTGCTGGTATGCTTGCAATTGCGATCGCTAATCCAATCCACACCATTTGCACATCAATATTATCAGTATTCAGTTGGTTTTTCAGTACTTTTGCCAAGACATCCATGAGAAATCGGATACCCCAAGCTACACCGAAGCCAGTTCCTAAAATCAAAGCCAATTTCTGCAAGGGCAATTTTACTGTTTCTGCTTGGTGCCTATCCACTGGCGCTTCTGGGGGATTGACTAACCGCAGCACAGCAGCTGCACCCAGCATGACGAAAGAACCGATCGC
Organism: Nostoc sp. NZL; assembly: GCF_015714705.1. NCBI lineage: Bacteria > Bacillati > Cyanobacteriota > Cyanophyceae > Nostocales > Nostocaceae > Nostoc > Nostoc sp. NZL. Next base: position 52,350 of record NZ_WBKL01000095.1, read on the forward strand.
AAAGGTATAAACTGGCCCTAAATTAAGAATAAACTTGTGGCTTATTGGTCTAAAAGCCCCAATTACACCACCTACCAAAGTGACGAAACTTACTGCTAAAGGTAACTGGGCTGGTGTTGCATACATCCCCAATAAGCACATAGCTGGAGAGCGAAATATTGTCATTGCTAATGCCCAGGCTACCAATACTATAGGTAAGAGCGATCGCATCACGGTAGTAGGCGGGATCAAGCTGACAACGCATGGTATGGCAATAAACAAAGTCGCTGACAAAATCATCCCTCCTGAGATGAAGGGAAACCTAGTTCCTACCCAGCGCCTAGCTTGATCTGAAAGTCCACCCATTAGGGGTTCCAGTATTGCACCCAAGGCATTTTCGACTAGCACCAAACCAACTGCCAATGAGGCGGGAAAACCAAACTGAGTCAAAAGTTGCGGCAAATATATATTATAAATTAACCAGGTGAGGGTAATTGCTCCCTGCACTGCTGCCAACACCCAAACTTGCACCCATAAAATATTGAGACGAGATGTCGAGGTAGTCAAGTCGCTTCGCTCCAATTAAAAATTAAAAATTATTAATTAAAAATTCCAGTTGCGCGTAGCTTGCTTCCCTGTAAGGGTACGTGGACTCTCATACAGAAGTCATGCCGTTGGCTTTACGCTGCGCTATCAGTGTTGGCTCTGTACCCACCAATGATAGCGTAGCGTTAGCGAGTCCGCGAGCGTCTTGTAGACCACTGAATCTTTGATTCATTGTTGGCTCTGTACCCAAAATTAATTAAAAATTATTCTTTTTCTTAATTTTTAATTTTTAACTTTTAATTCAAAAAAGGTCATCAAGAGATGGAGGAATGGGAGACTTCAACCGCAAACTCACTCTAGTCGTGGTAGGAAACAGAGCGGAGACGGAGTTGCTCCGCCTCCGGAGCAGTATTCCTCCTGCCTCCTGCCTCTTTTGTTAATACTCTGGAACTGAAGGATCGATTTCTCGACTCCAAGCGGTAATTCCGCCTTTGACATTCGTCCCAACAATCCCGGCTTCCTTGAGGATGGCAAGGGCTTTTGCTGATCGTCCGCCCATCTTACAATGAGCAATTAAGCGGTGACCGTTCAATATTTCCTTTACCTTGGCAACGCCATTCCCATTTTCAATGTCTGGTAAGGGCACCAACACTGAACCAGGAATTTTAGCAATATCATACTCATTGGGGTTGCGGACATCCAGCAGTACAAAATCTTTTGCACCACTATCCAGCAATTCCTTCAAATCCTTAACGGTCATTTCTTGCATTTCCATCTGCTGTTTCGCCTCCTCTGCCTTAGCTTGTGGAATTCCGCAGAATTGTTCGTAGTCTATCAGCTTTTCAATTACTGGGCGAATCGGGTTAGGACGCAACTTCAACTCCCGAAATTTCATATCTAAGGCGTTGTATAGCAGCAACCGTCCACTCAAGGTGTTACCTTGTCCCAGAATGATTTTGACCGTTTCTGTTGCCTGGATTAAACCAATAATTCCTGGCAATATTCCTAATACGCCACCTTCTGCACAAGAGGGAACCATTCCTGGTGGTGGTGGTTCTGGAAACAGGTCACGATAGTTAGGGCCACCTTGGTAGTTAAATACAGTAGCTTGCCCTTCAAAGCGTAAAATTGAACCGTAGACGTTGGGCTTATTCAGCAATACGCAGGCATCGTTAACTAGATATCTGGTGGGGAAGTTATCAGTACCATCCACGACGATATCGTAGGGTTGGAGGATTTCCAGGGCGTTTTCGGAAGTCAGGCGGGTTTCGTATAAATCAACCTGACAATAGGGGTTAATCTCGTGAATGCGGTTTTTTGCCGATTCAATCTTAGGTTTACCCACCCAGGATGTACCGTGGATTACTTGGCGTTGTAAGTTGGAAGTATCGACAACATCGAAATCTACAATCCCGATGCGTCCAATACCCGCCGCCGCCAGATATAAAAGTAGTGGTGAACCTAGTCCACCTGTACCGATACACTGTACACTGGCCGCTTTCAGGCGCTTCTGTCCTTCTAGTCCGACTTCCGGCAAAATTAGGTGTCGGGAGTAGCGTTCGTAATCGTCTTTGGTCAACTGGATTTCATCCAGATTGGGATTGAGCATAGCAGTTATGATCTGGGAGAGCGGAATATTAATCCTATCGAAAAACGATATCCGTCTTGAAATTAAGCCGTTAAATTATATTTTCAATTGCCTCTGCTTGGAACTGATGATGATCGTCAAGGCTCCAGCTTCGGAGTTCTCCAGCTTTACCGTTTTGGACGGTAACTATTATATACGAGTATCCTAGCCAAGCGTATAAGCGATCGCATTCTGAAGGGATAGCAGGATGATCTGGGTGGGAATGAAAAATGCCGATGATGTTTAGTGAGCGATCTCGTGCTTCTTTTTGTGTTTTTAGCATAACTTCAGGTGCGATCGCATATTGCCGTTTTTTACTTTCTGCTGTGTGTTCCCCTGAGAACTCAGCAGCCGCTTCTGTATTCCAGGCATTTTCTGTTGGCATGACTTCTACCACAGTTTTGTCATCATTAGCCAGATAGCCTAAAATTATACCGCAGCACTCCTCTGGATAGGTGCTTTCGGCATGGGTGCGAATATTTTGCAAGTGTTCTTGGCTAAGTTGAATCATCTCTGCGTTGGTAATTTTGGTAACCTCTAGCAATTCTTGCTTAAATATAAGACATTGCCAGGCGTAGGCTAGAAAGAACCGCAGGCATCGCTGCGGTCAAAAAGAAAAAGATATATTTTTTTGTCAGTCTTTCAAGCATATCCAAAGTTTGCTCCTTTAGAACCCTGTCTTTTCCTGTCGAGGTGTCCTTACCTTGCTTTTACATTCGCGCAGCATTCCGTAGAGAAGGAGTACGGCTCAAACTAGGTAAACTCTAAAAATGTGAAGAATACACCAAGAGAATTGCCTAGCAAATAAATAAATCGGTGTAAATAATTGTTGCTGGGTTGAGGTAAGAGGCAAGAGGCAAAAGGCAATATTTATAAGGGTTTTACCTAGTTCATTTTTATTCACTTAGTTTGATTTTATTGCGCCAGCTTATTTACATTTCTCGGCATATAATGTGAAGAGTATGCAAAGATAGTTCTTGAAGTATAGACATCTAAGTAAATATTCAGTATTTAGTTAATATCAAGTTATTGAGATGTTCCCTATTTTTAAGCTAAATACCCACGGGCAATAGCCTACAACAAGGGTATGAAAATCCCTTTCTCTATCAAGAGTCAACTGTTCCCTATTTTCAAGTCACTAGGACTGACGCATTGGCAAAAAATTAAAGTATGAAGTGTTATTTTTAGGCATTTAAGCTTGATTTAGCAATATTTTTCAGTGATTGCTATTTAATCGGGAATGGTTATAAAAGCCTGAAACGACTTATTTCATTTCATCCATCTGGCTATGAATTTGTACAGTGCGTGAGACCTTGTTAATTAGATAGATGCTAGTTGTAAGCTGATCAATAGAGTGGATTTTTGAGAAACATTACTGTCCCTCAAGGGTGACATAAAAATATACCGAAAGTATTAACTCTCGGCGATTTATTGTGTTCTAAAACAGTATTAACTCAGGGCTAAGAACTTCAAATTACTGAAAAAAAACATCAATTTAGGTAGGTTAAAGTTATGACAAATATCCTTGGAACCAACGGTAATGATACTCTAGTGGGCAGTAACGACGCTGACAGGGTTAACGGCAAAGCGGGCAACGATACCATCACAGCGAAGAAGGGTAACGACACTGTAACTGGTGGTGGCGGCAAGGATAAATTTGTTTACAAATTGGGTGACGGTACTGATACAATCACTGGTTTTGGTGGCGTAGGTAAAGGAACTAATCCGACAGCAGCAGTCATTGCTGAAGTGGATACCATCAAATTCCAGGGTGCTGGTTTGACGGCTCGAAATTTACTACTCACCCAAAATGGCAAGAATCTGGAAATCACCTTTGAAGAGGAAACTGATACCATAGTTATCCTAAAAGACTTCAAACTAGAAAACTTGGATAATTTGAGAGCTTCTGGAACAAGACCAGCTATTGGTAATATCTTGTTTGATGGGCAAACTAGCATTACTGACAGCTTCAATGTCTTGGATGCCAACTCCACTGATACTAGTCTGGGCATCAAGAACACAGTGACCTTTCTCAATGACCTCGACAACAACATTAAGGGTTTAGACAACTCAAATGATGTGGTTAATGGTCAAGGCGGTAATGACAAAATCGATGGCAAAAGTGGCAACGACTTGCTGCGGGGTGGTACGGGAAAAGATACTCTCATTGGTGGTGCGGGGGATGACACCCTCATTGGTGGTACGGGCAATGACTCCCTCGACGGTGGTATTGGTAATGACCTGCTGCGGGGCGAGGCTGGGAATGATACTCTCATTGGTGGCGCTGGTGATGATTACTTGAATGTTGACTCTACACCAGGCAATAATCTGCTCTGTGGTGGCGATGGCAATGATACTCTCTCGGCTTTAGGTAACTACGATGTGGTGTCTGGTAATAACACGCTTAAGGGTGGCGCTGGTAACGATAGCTTGAACGCTGACAGTTCAGCAGGCGATAACCTACTGGATGGTGGCAATGGCAATGATTCTCTCTCTGTCTCTGGTGGCTACTACGACCCTGAGGTGTCTGGTAATAACACGCTCAAGGGTGGTGCTGGTAACGATAGCTTGAGTGCTTTCTTTTCAACAGGCGATAACTTCCTCGATGGTGGCAATGACAATGATTATCTTAACGTCAATCTTGCCAATGGTAATAACACCCTCAAGGGTGGCGCTGGTGACGATTACTTGAGTGCTAACATTTCAACAGGCAATAATCTGCTATCTGGTGGCGATGGCAATGATTCCCTCTCTGCCTCTGACTTCGAGGGCTATAGGTTTGATAACACTTCAGGTAATAACACCCTCAAGGGTGGCGCTGGTGACGATAACTTAAATGTTGATTATTCACGAGGCGCTAATCTGCTATCTGGTGGCGATGGCAATGATTCTCTCTCCGGCTCTAGCTACGGCCGCGGCTACGGAGGAAGCTTTTATAACACCACTGGCAATAACACCCTCAACGGTGGCGCTGGTGACGATAACTTAAATGTTGACTATTCATCAGGCGATAATCTGCTGAATGGAGACAATGGCAATGATTATCTCTCCGCTTCTGGCTACGAGTACGACGAGTACGGCGACTACGGCGAAGCAGTCTATCGCAGGGCATCGGGCAATAACACCCTCAATGGTGGTGCTGGTGCCGATAACTTGAATGTTGATTATTCAACAGGCAATAACACTCTCAAAGGTAGCACTGGTAACGATTACTTGAGTGCTGGGGCTTCAGAAGGCAATAACTTCCTCTCTGGGGGTGATGGCAATGATTCTCTTGATGCCTCTGAACGTGATAATAAGTACGGCGGATTCGGAGGTATCAACTCCTCAGGCAATAATACCCTCAACGGTGGTGCTGGTGACGATTACTTGACTACTAAGGCTTCATTGGGCGATAACTTACTCTCTGGTGGCGATGGCAATGATTTCCTTGACGCCTCTGGCAATGATTATAGATTCAGATTTTTTGTCTCCCCAGGCAATAACACCCTCATCGGTGGCGCTGGTGACGATAGCTTGAGTGCTGGTATTTCAGAAGGCGATAACTTACTCTCTGGTGGCGATGGCAATGATTCTCTTGATGCCTCTGGCACCGACGCATACGGAGCTGTCCCCTCCTCAGGCAATAACACCCTCAACGGTGGCGCTGGTGACGATTACTTGAGTGCTACCATTTCAATAGCCAATAACTTCCTCTCTGGAGGTGATGGCAATGATTCCTTCTATATAAGCACCATATCCCCAGATAGTGTTCCCTATTTTTCCGAGACTGATTCAGTAACTCAAACGGTTGATGGGGGAACAGGTGACGATTTATTGTCCTGTTATGCTGGCCCCTATTATCGTTATGAACCTATTGAGGGAATGACTTCGACATTCAATGCTGATACTAACATTGGCTCAATTACAGTGGGTACGAATCGAGTTAGTTACAAGAATATCGAACGATTAAATATCTCAGGTACACAATACGATGACTTGATTGTAGGGAGCAATGGCAACGATACGCTCTCTGGGGGCTATGGTGGTAATGATAGCCTCTATGGAGGAGCTGGCACTGACACCTTTGCTTTCAACAGCTTTAATGAAGGCATTAATACTATTTATGACTTCAACGCCACTAATGAACTGATTCAGGTATCGGCTGCTGGTTTTGGTGGCGGATTATCACTAGGTTCACTTCAGACAAGCCAGTTTACCATCGGAACATCTGCAAGTGCGATCGCTCAACGATTTATCTATGACAATTCTACAGGTGGTCTGTACTTTGACGCAGATGGCAATGCGGGTGGGTTTACTCAGGTAAAATTTGCCCAACTATCTACTGGATTGTCTCTAACCAACAACAATTTTGTGGTTGTTTAATCGTGATTAGCGTTTCATTGCTGTAGGGAAGTATTGCGAGGTGCGGAAAATTGCACCTCGCATTTGATGAATCAATGCAATTTGTTAAAGTTGATTCCGCGCTTTAAGTTGCAGATATCGCTCAACCACCTGATCGGCAATTTGATTTGCTGGTGCATCTAGTACTAATACACCTTTTTGTTTCAACTGAGCAAATGCTACTTGTCGTTGCATTAATAAATCGAGTGCCACTGCACGGGCATAAGCATTTGTAACATCATCTGTAAAGGTGTGTGCTAGATGATCAACTTGCGGATCTCGCAGAGTCACGCAAAATGGTAGATAACGAGGTGCTAGCTTAGAAAGTGCAGCCAGGAGTTCCGTGGAGGCGGTGACATCAATTAAGTCGGTAATCACGACTACTAGCGCCCTCCGAGTTTGTCGTTGTACAACATTTGTCACCGCCCCCAAATAATCAGATTCAAATAACACTGGTTGAATTGGAGTCAGGCGATCAATTAGCTGATTCAAATGATGTTGACCGCGTTCTGGGGGAATCCACGTATGCATTTGGCGGTCAAATACACCAACACCCACGCGATCGCCTCGATGTAACCCCGCCAAGGCTAAGGACAAAGTTGCATTCAAACCCCAGTCAAATCGCTGCAAATTCTGCACCTTTGCTGTCATCAACCGTCCGCGATCGAGCAAGATCAGTAAAGTTTGTTCTTGTTCGGGTTCTAGAACTCTCACCAGTGGCGTTGCATTACCATAGGCCCCAACCCGACGGGCGGTAGCTTTCCAATCAATAAATCGTAAATCGTCACCAGTGCGATAGTTCCGCAGTTCGGCAAACTCTGTACCAATACCAGTTTTGCGGGATTGGCGGATTGATCCTGATGATTGCAATGTCAAACGAATTGTGAGCGATCGCAACCCCACTAAATCAGGATAAACTTTCACTGGCAGACTTTGGGGAATTTGCCAATCATCCCAAGCTAATCCCCAGGTTCCCAATTGTCGAACTTGAATATTTCCCCAAGGAAACTCGCCGCGCTGTCTTGGGTTGACGGTATACGTCAATTCTTGGGTGCTGTTACTGGGAACAATAGCATGAAGTGTGGGTGCAGATACGCCAAACCCTGTTGGATAGTAATCGCAGATTTCAATTAGGGCGTTGGCATTTGGCGATGTTACTTTTAGTACCACTGGATTATCCCGCCCAATGGATAATCGTGACGGTAATTCGCGGGTAATTTGCACGCGAGAACGCCGCACCTGCAAACCATCTACAACCATCAATCCGAGAACGATCACATCAAATAGCACAGTGATGGCGATCGTTGCTTTAATGCTGAGAACAAGGTATAGCATCGGCGCGATGACTATACCCAAAAACAGCAATAAATAAACTCGTTTGGAAGGAACCATTTTTGAGAGTGAGAAATTAGGAGAATGACGATTAGCTTAACCTACGTCATCATGGGCCAAGCGATTAAAGAGGAAGTCTAAAGCATAATTACGTAGTTGGTAGTATTGTGGATCTTCCGTGATGTAGGTGTGAGCCTCTTGCAGAGTAGCTTCGCTAATGCGTGGACGAGAAAAGGCAATTTCCACTCCTCTCTCACCGAAGAGGCAGAGTGGAAGGGGCAGGGAGCAGGGGGAGCAAGCCCAACACTCTGCGTGAAGCGAAGCGGAACATGGGTATGAAGCCCCGTCTTTCCAGGACGCTTGGCTGGGGCGGAGTACAAGCTCCGTCTCAGCTTCTCCCCCCCCCTGCTCCCTGCTCCCTGCTCCCTGCTCCCTGCTCCCTGCTCCCTGCTCCCCTGCCTCTTTTGACAAGCTATGTCTCAGGAGCTTGATAAGCCTGTAGAAGCCTAGCATGATCGAGAGTAAATCCTACTTGCATGGCTATCTGAGCAAATAAATCAATCTCAGGCTGTTGCCAATTACGGGGTTCAGAACACTGATGTGCAATTAACAAGCCAAATAGCTGTTCATCTTTGATAATGGGTGCTACTAAATTTGCTTTCACACCAAAGGATTCGAGCAAGTTAATGTGACAATCAGCCAAACCGGACTCGTAAATGTTATTTGTTGCAACAACGCGACCAGACTGGTACTTTTCTATATAGCCTTCAGTGAAACAGGGATCGTAGATTTTAGAGCGCAAAACTTTGGGATAACCTGGAACCACTGATTCAGCAATTATAATTCCAAACCAATTAGCGTAAAAGCTATAAACCAGAACTCGGTCAATACTGAGTGCTTTGCGAACCTCTTGGACAGTGGTTTTGATGACATCCTCTTCGTTAAGCGATTGGCGAATACTGCGGGTAATATCTACTAGTAACTGACTTCGCATACTTTCAGCTTCGATTCGTTGCAGGAGTCTTGCATGGTCGAGAGCAAACCCCACTTGCATCGCTATCTGGCCAAATAAATCAATCTCAGATTGTTTCCAATCACGGGGTCTGGAGCACTGATGTGCAATTAATAAACCAAATAACTGTTCATCTTTGAGAATGGGGGCTACCAAATTTGCTTTCACAGCAAAGGATTCGAGTAATTCAATATGACAATCAGCCAAACCGGCTTCATAAATGTTGTTTATTGCTAGAACGCGACCAGACTGATACTCTGCTACATAACCTTGACCGAAACATGGGTCTTCAATTTCAGCTCGCAAAACTTTTGGGTAGGTGAGAACAACTGATTCGGCAATCACAGTTCCAGACCAATTAGCATTAAAGCTATAAACCATCACTCGGTCAGTACCCAGTACTTTACGAACTTCTTCTACAGTGGTTTTCAGCACATCCTCTTCGTTGAGGGATTGGCGAATGCTACCGATTGTATCCGCCAGCAACTGACTTTGCACACCCTCAGCCTCGACTCGTTGCAGGAGCCTTGCATGGTCGAGAGCAAATCCCACTTGCATCGCTATCTGGGCAAAGAAATCAATTTCAGGCTGTTGCCAATCACGGGGTCTGGAGCACTGATGTGCAATTAATAAACCAAATAACTGTTCATCTTTGAGGATGGGTGCGACCAAATTTGCTTTGACAGCAAAGGATTCGAGTAAGTCAATATGACAATCACGCAAACCAGCTTCATAAATGTTGTTTGTGGCTTGAACGCGACCAGACAGATACTTTTCTACATAGCCCTGAGCAAAACATGGGTCTTGAATTTCAGACCGCAAAACTTTTGGATAACCTGGAACCACTGATTCGGCAATTACAGTTCCAGACCAATTAGTACTAAAGCTATAAACCAGCACTCGGTCAGTACTCAGAGTTTTGCGAATCTCTTCTACGGTCGTTTTGATGACATCCTCTTCGTTGAGCGATTGGCGAATGCTGCGGGTAATTTCGATAAATACCTCAGCTTTATCTGCCTTTGTATCAACCTGTTCTAGAAGCTTGGCGTAGTCAAGGGCGAATCCTACTTGCATGGCTATCTGAGCGAACAAATCAATCTCAGACTGCTGCCAAAAACGAATTCTAGAACACTGATGTGCAATCAATAAACCGAATAGCTGTTTGCCTCTGAGAATAGGTGCTACTAAATTAGATTTAACTGCAAATTGCTCCAGCAACTCAATATCACTATCACTGAGATCGGCTTGATGGATATTATCAATAGCATGGATAGAACCATTCTGGTATTTTTCTATATAACCTGCCTCAAATCCAGGTTCAGAGACTGTAAACCCTAATATTTTCGGTAAACCAGGTGCTACTGATTCGGCGATAAAGGTTCCATTACAATTGGAGTTGAAGCAAAAGATGGTTACGCGATCGATGCTTAAAGCTTTACGAATTTCTTCTGAGGTAGTTTTAAGAACATCTTCTTCATTGAATGTTTCTCTAACCCATCGGGTAATTTTAATTAATAATTGGGAGTAATCAGCTTCGGCTTCTTTTTCCTTTATAGAACCTGAAAGCAGCTCTGTGAATAAGTTGATGTTTCTCTCTAACATCACTAATTCATCTTCACTAGCGATGAAAGTTTGAGTAAACTCACTGTCTGGACGTAGTTGGTTTTTGATAGTATTAGAAGTTGCAGCAGCTTTGCTGACTCGACTAATAGCTCGATTAGTCACAAAAACAGCGATCGCACCTGCTAAAATTGCTGTTACCCCCATACCAGTTAACAAGAGTGACAGTTGTCTCTGTAAAGCAAGTTCAGTTTCCGTTGAACTTTTTGCACTCTCTTGTTTGACTTGCGGAATTTGTTTGGTAATTAAATTAATACCGTAGTAGTAAGTAGCTGTTCCAACTGCAACGACAGGAAGGACGCTAATACTTAGTGCCCAAACAACTGCTTTAGTCTTTAAACTCCATTTTTGTTGCCACAGCCTTTGTTGACGATTTCGCCTTGCTTGGTTTTGAGAAAAAGACTGATTCATAAATGAAACCTGGTTTGCTGCAATTGAGAATCAAGTAAATAAACTCACCAACAAATTCTACACAAAACTTATTAAACAAGAATTAGCTTTCAGGAGTATTTTGAGGCACTAAGTCTTTTAGGTGATGCCCCATAACGCTTTTGTTGCCTTTGACCTCAAAAAAAGTCAGGTCTGATTAACGGGCTTGTTAACAATCAAATTGCGTAGGCGTAGCCCATCGTAGATATCACTTTGTTTGAATGTCTCATTTTCTCATCAGGTGTTATGGTTTTCTGATCAGACAGTCAAACAATTCTTTTTTTCACGAAAATCAGCGGGAATCTCATCCCTTCAAGGGGTGTCCGGGATAGCCGCCCGCCTCCAAAGTCATTGGTCATTAGTTATTAGTCATTGGTACTAATGACTAATAACTTTAGGTCTATGTATTGTAGTCTAATTGACTAAAAACTCTGTATCTACGATTGCACAAAACGCTTTACAAAAGTACACCTGTAAGGGCACGGCAGTGCCCATTGGTGTCAATTTAAGCTAAAAGCCTTTTCAAATCTCGTTTCCAGCAAGAGGCTGGAAATGCTGGTACTGGCGGCTCTGCCGCCAGCAATCGACTCGCTTAAAAAGTCCTGCACAAAAAGCATTTAGCCAGAGCGCTCAAAACTCGTAATTTATTCTATGGTTGATAGTGTACGATGCCTGAGGAGGCCACTGAGCCAAAGCGTCTCGTAGAGAAGTGCGGGCTACACCTAAGCAGTAATTCATATTAAGCTCAAAATTTATTTTTTAATTGCCGCAATTGCCATATTTTCCAGAAATAGCTAGAAATCCAATTGGTAATAATGTGAGCGACAATCGGCACTAATAAGTTGCCAGTGAGCAAGGCACTATATGCGAATATCATCCCGACAATTGTTGCCCAAATTACATAAGGCCATTGTTGGGAACCGCTAAGGTGTAAGATGCCAAAGCAAAGACTAGATACAATTACAGCTGTAATATCAGAGCCTAAAGCTGGCAACATTACACCTCTAAATAATAATTCTTCACTCAATCCCGGTAATAACCCCAGCCAAATTAAGTCTGGTAAAGCTAAAGGTTTCAGTACCACTTCTAGGTAATAATCTGCACTTTTACGATAGGCAGTCCAAAGGCGATAAGTTAAGCCACTTAACGCGGTGATGGCAAATCCCAACCCTACACCCAACAGCAACTCTCTTTGGTTCAAGTCCCAAGAAAATAGGGAAAAGTTGCCAAAGTATAACGACAGTTTGGCGACTATCAACAAAATGATTGCAGTCGCTCCCATCGCTCCAAGTACTTGGATGCGCGTCAGGTATGGAATTTCTGGCTCTTGCTTTTGTTGTTCAACCACGGGTTTTTAAGGGGAGAAGGGCAGGGAGCAGCGGAGGTAGGGGGCAGGGG
>NZ_WBKL01000102.1:0-44883 GCF_015714705.1 Nostoc sp. NZL
GGGGCAGGGGGCAGGAGTTCTTAATCTTCCTCTGCCTTCTCTGCCCCATGACCAGTCCTTAAAAGACTCCCGTTTGGGTTTCGACCTCAATCAAATCAAAGCGGTAATTTTCAATTACAGGATTTGCTAACATTTGGTCACAAATGCGATCGAGGTCTTGACGCGCTTTCTTCTCATCAGACGAGGTAATGGTGAGTTCAATGTACTTGCCAATCCGCACCTGGTCAACGTTCTCGTATCCCAGTTGCTTAAGACCGGATTGTACAGCCACACCAGCGGGGTCTAAGACTGAAGGACGAAGGGTCACGAAAATTTTGGCTAGATACTTGGTTTGCACGGGCTTTTTCTAAATGCTGCGATCGCTATACTATAACTTTCTGTTCCAACTGAGTGAAAATAAGATTACGAAGCGGTTAAAGTTAATTGATCAATTAGCCCATCTAACAGCTTCAACTACAGTGGCATATTTAAATAATTGTCTATGAGAGCCATACGCACCCGCAGTCAAGAGCGTATTTTCAACCTACTGAAAACCATTAAAAAAGGCATTTCCGCCCAGGATATTTACGTAGAACTACGTAACTCTAATCAGAGCATGGGTTTAGCGACAGTTTACCGCTCCTTAGATGCCTTAAAACTCGAAGGCATAGTACAAGTGCGGAATTTGGCTAACGGTGAAGCCCTCTACAGCCTAGCACAGCAAGACAAACACCACCTTACTTGCTTGCAATGCGGTGTCTCAATTCCAATTAATCAATGCCCCGTTCATGACTTAGAAGACCAGTTAGAATCCAGCCATAAGTTTAAAGTTTTTTACCACACCCTAGAGTTTTTTGGGTTGTGCAGTCAATGCCAAGTAAATCAAGCTACTGGAATTAGTCAATAATTATACCAATTTTATGAGAGGAATAAAGCGTATTTTACTTCTGAATTCTGTTAGCGCAGCGGGGCGCAGCCCATTCCGACTCCTGAATTCTGCTGTAATAAATGCTTGATTCAAATAAAACTCAACCACCTAAATACGTCTGCAACTGTTAATTGCCAATTTTCCAAAACACTCAATACGGGTAAAATATCTTGTTTTTCTTTTAATTCTGGTAATTTATTGGGTTCAAAAATCATGATTGACTCATCAACAAAATCGAGCAACCAACCTAGCTTTGCTCCATTTTGAATAAATCCTGGGTAGCCGCTGCCACCATCTTTAGTGCTAGGGGATTGCCGCCATAGTGGTGGACGAGGTTTTGCCATTCGGTCTCTGACCCCATACAATACATATCCCTCTTTGCCGAAAGATACCCCGTCCATCATCTTGAGTCAGTCCACTTAAGGGCAATGATCGCACCATGCTCCGTTCGCCTTCCAGTATTGCTATTTCCTGTGGATTCTCGCGACTGGTCAGCAAGCAACAGCTTTGATGAGGCATTTCGCCCATCATTCTGAGCCATTGCCCATAGGCTTCATAGCCCGATCGCCACTGACCGGGTTGCTTACTGTGTAAAATGGTTTCAGCGTTATCTAAAATCAACAAACATCGCTGCGATCGCAAATACTCATCAATAAGATCAGCTTTTCATCCAGGGTGGCAGGAATGACGGGATCTTCTCCCTGAATGGGCATGAGAAATTTCAGCAGGTTCGACAGGAGTTCTTCTAACGGTGGCGCATTGGAGAGACTTCGCCACATGACAATCTCAAATTCCGCCTGCATTCCAAGTGCAGACTTTACAGCGATCGTACTTTTGCCAATTCCCCCGATGCCCAATAACCCGACAACGCGACATCCCTCAGCCATGATCCACTGCCATAGTTGCGCTAGTCCTGTCTCGCGTCCATAGAATACCGATGTATCAACAGCATTATCCCAGAGGACAATTCCTCTAACCCGTCCATGAGTAGAGCGTTCGCCTTTGGCATTGCGCTTTGTGCGATCGCGCTTGGGTTTCGTTGCATTAGAATCCATTGGCAACTATCAGGGTTATGGAGGGCAAAACAGATTTTTTCTCATGGGTACTGCACTATTTTCAAACTAATTAGTTAATTTACCCCATTATCCTGAAGAATATTTTTGGAAGTCCCTAATTTTATTTTTTCTTACTTCCGCTACCAGTAAAAACCTTTTTAAAGCACAGTGATATAAAATATACTAAGAATAAATACAGAGAAAATTGAAGTAATTCTCTGTGAGTACTCATTTTTTCATATAAAGGGGTGCATTATGGAATATCTTGCTTATTCTCACATGTTTATTGCTCAAGAAGAGGCATCGGGAAACACGAAATATAATCCGTCTAAATCTCAATTAAATGAGAAAAAACATCTGAAAATTTCTGACATAGTTATTACTAAAGAAGACACATCTGGAATAAGCAAACCTAAATTCAATTGGAAAAAACTTCTTAAATCTTCGGCTTGGTTAGCTTTAGCTGGTGTTGGTGTATTACTTATTGCTGCTGCTCAAATTCAAATGAGTTCGGCTGCATTTGTCAGGACTAACGGCAGTTGTTTGCGTATCCGTACAGGCCCAAGCACTAACTATTCGTATGTGGATTGTGTACCAAATGGCGCAACACTTCCAGCGATTGAAAGGTATGAAAACGGTTTTGCTAGGCTTTCTACGGGTAGATATGTTTTTGCCCGATGGGTTGGTGATAGACCTAACTACCCTCCTGTGACTAGACCAGGTGGCGTTGGTGGTTCAGTTATTCTTACCCCTGGTTCTAGAGGTCAGCTTGTAAGAGACGTTCAAACAGCTTTAGGTAATCTTAGAGTTGATGGAATTTATGGTCAAGAAACTGTTAACAGAGTCCGAAGCTTTCAAGCAAGTAAAGGTCTACTTGTAGATGGTGTGGTAGGGCCCGAAACTAGAGTAGCTCTGGGTATTTAGCCAAAAGCCACCCTTTGAAAATCTCGTTTCTAAGTTCTAGCTGTTTTCTTGTGGGATGGGGAGAAATCTAGGCAAAATGTCTATCCCACAAGATTATGAGAAAAGCTAAAAAAAGAAAAATCGGCAGAAAAGCCGATTTTATGCACCCTGAAAAAGAGAAATTTTGCATTTTGTTTAATCTAAGTTCCTAAGTTGATGTTTCTGATGAAAGACCCAGGTAATTTTGTACAATCTGCAAAATGCGTTCTGCTGCATGACCATCCCCAAAGGGATTAATTGCATTTGCCATTGCTTCATAAGCATCTGGATTACTCAGTAACTCAGCAGCATTTGCAAAAATGTTCTCACTCGTAGTGCCTACAAGTTTGGCTGTACCGGCTGCAACAGCCTCTGGTCTTTCGGTAGTATCTCTCAAAACCAGTACTGGTTTTCCCAAGCTGGGGGCTTCTTCTTGCAAACCACCAGAGTCAGTGAGCAAAAGATGCGATCGCCCAATTGCTCCCACCAATTCCCCATAATCTAGAGGATCTGTCAAGAAAATTCGGGGGTGATTCCCTAAAAGTTCCTGCAATGGAACTCGCACTGTCGGATTGCGGTGTAATGGTAGCAGCAAAGCTGTATCAGGAAACTTGTCTAATATCTGTAAAAAGCCTTGAGCGATCGCTAAGAGCGGTTCTCCCCAATTCTCCCGACGATGAACTGTTGCTAACATAACCCGATATGATTTCCAGTCTAAGCCTGGTATATCACAAACTGCTTCGGTTGCAGCTATATTCAACAGCGCATCAATTACGGTGTTACCCGTCATATGAATTTCACCCAAAACACCAGAACGGTGCAAGTTCTCCACAGCCCAAGGAGTCGGCGCAAAGTGCAACTGAGTAATTTGAGAAATCAACCGCCGATTAGCTTCTTCTGGGTAAGGATTGAAGATATCATCAGTTCTTAACCCCGCTTCTACATGACCAATAGGGATTTTTTGATAAAAAGCTGCCAAAGCTGCGGCAAAAGCGGTAGTAGTGTCTCCCTGCACCACAACTAAATCTGGCTTTTTCTCCTTGAATAATGCTTCTAACCCTTGTAGACTACGGCAGGTAATATCATTTAAAGATTGTTGAACCTGCATAATTTCCAAGTCATAATCTGCCTTGATGTTGAACAGGTGCATAACTTGCTCAACCATCTCCCGATGCTGTCCAGTTAGAATTACTTGCAACTCAAAACTTGAAGACTTTTGGAAGACCTGAATCACGGGAGCTAGTTTAATTGCTTCCGGACGAGTACCCAAGATAATGCAAACCCGTTTTTGATTAGTCATTTGTCATTAGTCATCTGTCATTTGCCAATGGTTATAGTCAATGGTCTATGGACAATAGTCAATAGTTGTCGATCAATCATCACACAAATCATAAATATTAAAGGATGAATCATACAAAAAGCATGAAAAAACCCGGCTTAACCGGGCAGACACACTGTTTGTCGTATTTACCTGCAATGACTAATAGCATGAAAAAACCCGGCTTAACCGGGCAGACGCACTGTTTGTCGTATTTACCTGTAATGACTACATTTTAATCTCACAAGTTAAAGGGCAAGCAGCGTAAACAGTAGACTGCATTTGGTCTGCCTCTCCATGAAGCCAGCTTAACCATTTGATTTCACTGGGATGAACTCCTTTAAGAGTTAGTACACCCGCAGCCAATACAACTGCCATGACATTAAACATTATTAAAGCGCCTGCTACTAGCAAAACAGCACTAACAGGCATTACAGATTGCAAAATAATCGACAACAGACATCCGACCGTAGCCATCAAGACAACTAGTGGAAAACCCACAACCAACAAGCATACTGCCAATGTAAAAGTCCATATTAAAAAGCTTTTAATCATCAACAAGGAGTAGGTCTTTCCTAGATTAGAGCTTTGAGCAGAAACCATGACTTTTCCTCCCAAAAATACACAGCAAATTTTAATTTTTCAGTCATATCTCGCTTTTGGCGAGTAAACTGAAATTTGTTTCTCAGTGAAATTCAGTATATAAAAACTAATTGGGAAAATGAGCATTTGTTTACTAAACTTTACAGTTAATTTTTTGTAATTGTGAATGTAAAGTCAAGTTTCTATCTATTAAAAAAACTTGGTTCCTACATCTATCTTCAGGCATATAACCTAAAAGATATCAGCTTTTAACCTTGATCCCCAGGACATTACTCCTATTCTACTTAACATTTCTTATAAAAATTAATAGTAGTTCTCATAATTTATAGATGGGCTGAATAAATGCTCTGCTAGCGTTTGTGCTGTTAATTGCTGGCAACTCATGTCCATGCCTGGGATAAATTTCTCATCTAAGGGCTTAAAATATTATATTTTATTATTTTGTAACATATAATACTGAATAAGCTATGTATTATTTCTGAGGTGTTTTGAGTCCTTGCGTGTGTTAAACCAGTTTAGATAGGTTAAATAATTTATCTAAATCTTCTGAGTAATGGAATCTTAGAGAAAAAAGATACAAACTGATGTGGATGAAATGGATTGACCGTGGTTCTAGAGTTTCAATCGCCTCCCATCACCGCTAGGGCTTGCACGCAAGCATTCTCCAAAAGTCATCGAAGCAAGTGACTTGACTTCTCGTTAATTCAACTTTATTAACTGCCAAATGTGAAGATATATGACAGAATCACAGTCTCCATTAAATTCTAACTCTGCTGCTGGACGTAACCTGCCACCAATGCCGCCACCACCGCCAACCTTTAGTACACAGCGGCAGATGACACAAACATTGGATATGTCAATGGATAGGAGCACTAACGCGCCTGTTGCAGGTCATCGTCCGGGTAGTCCACCGCCAATCCCTAGTTCAGTTCGCCCTCAAAACAGCAGTCCAGAACTCACTTTAGCGAAGTTAATTCGAGAAGCTTACGATCAGGGATATTCTGACTTGCACTTAGGTGTGGGTGAAGTACCCCGCTTCCGCAGTCGAGGAGAAATTCAATCAACGGATTATCCAGAAACAGATAAAGAAGCTTTTATGAATTGGTTGCGGGAGGTGATGAGTGAGGGGGAAATTCAGCGCTTTGAAGAACACTTAGAATTTGACGGAGCAACTCAATACGACTTTGCTCGCGTGCGGATTAATGTTTTTGGCTCCCTCAAAGGGGCTGCAATGGTGTTGCGGTTGATTCCGCTGAAAATTTTAACTATGGAACAGTTAAACTTACCCCCAGTTTTTCGGGATATTTGTCATCATCACAAAGGTTTAATTTTGGTGACTGGGCCCACTGGTTCTGGTAAGTCCACCACAATGGCAGCGATGGTTGACTACATCAATAAGGAGATGGCCAAGCATATCATCACCATTGAAGATCCAATAGAATTTGTCCATCAAAGCCGCAAGTCTTTAGTCAAACAGCGGGAAGTGGGAATGCATACACGGAAATTTGACAACGCTTTGAAAGCAGCTTTGCGGGAAGACCCAGATTTGATTCTGGTCGGTGAAATGCGGGATAAGGAAACAGTCAACACCGCTTTAAAAGCTGCTCAGACTGGTCACTTGGTCATGGGAACCCTGCACACCAATAGTGCTGTCAAAACCATTGAGCGGATTCTCAATCTCTACTCTGGTGACGAACAAGATGCAATGCGGGTAGCAGTTTCTGAGTCTTTAGTGGCAGTAATTGCCCAAGGTTTGTGTCGCACAACTGATGGGAAGCGGGCTGCTTTCCACGATGTGCTAATTAATACCGAGGCAATTAAAGAATGGATCAAAGACGGCAAGTATGATGAAATTGGCGAGTTGATGAAACAAGCTAGCTTTGACGGCATGATTACGATGAATCAGTCGTTGCTCAATCTCTATCAAGACGGTCGCATTACTGAAGAAACTGCTTTAGAAATGTCACCAACTCCTAACGAAATGGCGCAGTTTCTCCGAGGTAGAGTTTAAGATTGGGGATTAAGGATTGTCTCATTCCCAGTCTGAGACTATTGGTGACAACTAAAGAAAAAGGTAATGTTGTCAAGAGGTGCATTTCTAGGAAAAAAGTGATGTGGAAGGCACGGGTAGGAAATCCAGACCACAAGCGATCGCGAAATATGCCCGCAGTAGAAAACGAAGTGCTGGCAGCGCAGATGGAAGAGCTATTAACATTGAGAGTTTACAAGAAAAAAGCTGTTTACTCGCCGGAAAAATCTACGCCATTGTGGATTTAACAACCCATTTACCAGTACAAATTCGATTCGAGGAAAATCCATATTGTTCGGATGCTCCCGATGTGGGGTTGGTTACGCAGTCGTACACCAACAGCAACTTTATTGATCTTTGATAGAGGTTTTTATGATTTTACTGAGTTTGCGGCACTTGTTACTCAAGGTGTTGCTTGGATAACTCGACTAAAAAAAGCCAGCTACCGCGTCCAAAAAACCTTAAGTCATACGCCAAAACTTGTTGACCAAATCATTGAATTGGGGCACAAACGGGGACGGGCAAAGCCAATAGTTGTGCGTTTGATAGAAATCAAGTGCGGTAATACTTGGTATAAGTACATTACCAGTGTTACTTGCCCAATGGAGTTACCTCCCGATGTAATTGCTGACCTCTATAGTCGAAGATGGCAGATTGAAACTGCATTTTGTCTGGTGAAGCGGTTATTAGGACTTGCCTATTTGTGGACAGGTTCTCTTAATGGCATCAAGCTTCAAATCTGGGCTACTTGGTTGTTTTATGCTGTTTTACTTGATGTCGCTGATGCTGTAGCTGATGAACTTGCTATTGAAACTGACAAAATTTCCCTGGAAATGTTATTTCGCTCTTTTTACCACTTTCACTATGCTTACAATCACGGGCTTGCTACTGATCTGATTGCTTACCTTGTTTCTCCCAAAAATCGAGATTTGGGAATTGTTAAATATCAACCCAAATCCCGACAGCAACCCACTTTGAACTTATCTCCGCACCCCACTTGACATTTTGACGCTCACTTTAAGTTGTCACCAATAGTCTCAGACTGGGAATGCGAATTCAGAGGCTCCGCCTCCAATTTTAGCGGTAGCCGCCCAATTAAGATTGTTTCTAGTCAGAGACTAGAAACGAGATTTACATGTTTTTTAATAGGTTCGCAATTTTCTAGCTGATCCTGGTTGCGGTTATAGCTAAGGTAAAAGGTAAAAGAGAGAACTTTTACTTTTAGCTTCCTAGCCTCTGTGAATATCTTGACGACAAACAAACTATCTACACCCCAGTTGTTTAAAGGCATTGCGCTATTTACACCTGGAGGAGATTTAATTTATTGCATCGACCCTAGCAAGCAAGGTCGATGGCACTTGCATTTGTGCTCGGCTTTGCAAGAAATCCTAGATTTGCCAGAGCCGCCGCATTTTTTAGTGCCTTGTTATACTGCTACTATTGACAACTGGTTAGATCCACGCACTCAACAAGTGCGAACTTTTGCTGAAGCTTATCCAGCTGTAATTAGACATCAAGCTTTGCTTAATGCCATTTTTGGCACAGGGGAATTAGTATGGCAAGCTGCTCCCTGGCAAGAGGGGTTGTGCGATCGCATGGTGTTAACAACTTATCGTTCCTCATTTTCGCAGCTTTGGGAGGATCATGACTTAATTGTTCGTCTAGACCTTTCTGATCCTGTGCCAAAATACCACCAGCCAGTAATAGTACAAAAAAAGGAAGTAATCACTCAAGGCTATGTTCTGCGCTTGTTTGTTGCAGGACATAGCAGTACCACCGAACGCATTCTGCAAAATTTACACGAATTGTTGGAGCGATCGCTCGGACATCCTTATACTCTGAAAGTGATTGATGTTTTAACTCATCCAGAACAAGCAGAACTCAATCAGGTTTCTGCAACTCCCACCCTTGTCAAAGTTTGGCCGCACCCAATTCGGCGAATCGTTGGAGAGTTGGATCATGTAGAAAAGATTTTACAGATGTTAGCTGCTAAGGAAAAATTTTAAGTTTTATAACGATATCATCATAGAAAGTGCGTAGATGTCGCCCAACCCAGGCATCGCTTTAAGGTCAGCTAGGTACAGTTTGGTGCATCGTGGCAAATTTAGGGTTAAAAGTGAAACGCAGAGGTTTGAGGGGTGGCAATTGTTTTCGCTAGGAATAAAAGAAAGTCTGTAGTTGAGCTTAAGGACTTGACGGCTGTATAATCTTTCAAATATCCGCGCAGCTTATGTAGAATGGCTTTCAGATATTTTCGTCTAGCACAATTGCCACTCTTTATGTTAGAATTTTGCACCCCGCGCTATTAAACCTTAAAAACCAAATAAGGCAGGGTTTTCAGAGAGAAGCGATCGCAATCAACTAGAATCCTTATTAGAGATTGAAACTGGTGGCTCAAGTGATTCATCGTAAAAAATAGAAAATCGCAATCAACTAAAATCCCTATTAGGGATAACGATCGCATATCAGTTGTTCGGGTATGTCCACCGCGTTTAGCTGGTGGAATCAAAAGAGCTAAAATTGCTCATTCTGAGTCACTAAGGTCTGTAGAATAAGGCTTTCGCATTATTTACTATGTAGATATACTGCATAAACAGTATAGTATCGTTGCGTTTTTACCTGATGACCCTCCTTTAGATTTACTTTATAAATAGCCTCTTAGCAATACCTGGATTTCTCGCAAGTGGAAAATCCAGGCATAGTAAGTCATGTAAAAAGTTAAAGGTGAATTTCACCTGACGAGGGTAACTTAGTTTACTGGAGTTCGAAAATGATTAATAACCAAGAAATACCAAGTAGAGTTCAAAAATACTGAATGCAAGACATTATTACTCAGTAAATATACTTTGTATTTGAATCTTACAGTTATTCTTCTACAGGATTGTTTCCCCTTTATCTTTTATGAATAGCCTCAGAGATTTCCGAAATTGGTCGCATCCAATTTGGATTTAATACTATTGAAAATACTCAAGACAGGTGAGTGATGAATAATCAAAACTTCAAGAAAACATCTAACAACTTTATAAAAGCTTTTCTGGCTGCGGCTACACTGATGACGGCTTCTATCGGCCCTGCTTTTGCTAACGACAAAGTTGAAATTTTAGGTGCAGAATATGGTGGTAACGGTTGCCCTGAAGGATCTGCTAGTGTGGGTGTGAGTCCCGATGGCCAAGAGCTAAGTATTCTATTTGATAAGTTTATAGCTCTGGGGAATAAGACAGCAGAAAGACGCAAAAGCTGTAACTTGAGCATTCCGATTCAAGTACCTCAAGGCTTTCAAATTTCCCTCTACGATGCTGATTATCGGGGCTATGTTGCTCCCGCCACAATTGGCAGACTAAGAGCAGAGTACTTTTTTGCTGGTCAACGTGGCCCTGTTTTTTCTAGGACATTTAACGGCGAAAGAGACTACAACGTTCGAGATCAATTAGTGACTGTGGCTGATGTCTGGTCACGCTGTGGCGACAGTGTAAATATGCGGGTGAATGCTGCGATGACCGCCAATGGTCAAGGGATGGCGACTGTTGACTCCTTTGACCTCGCCCACCGTGGTTTGGTTTATCACATCAAATATCGCAAGTGTATTTAGGTCTTTTTAAAGCAAGGAGCAACCAAACTCTTAGCTTTGGAAGGGTGTACCTGAACCGGGACAACACTAACTATTAAGTCCCGAAATAAACCTCCTCTGTTTAAATTCTGCTCTGGGCGCAGGCCAGAGCAGTTTTACTTTTTAGCTATCTTGGTATAAAAATCTTCATCGGTACGTTTAAAACTAGGTCGCTGTATCAAGCTGTTGATATCTTGTCGAAAATACTATTTTCTTTGTTAACTAACCTGCGGAATATGGATTTAGGTTTCAACTTTAGGGTTTTCAGCCAACATTTTTATAATCTAATCAGCATTCAGGTTGAAAATTAAAATAGGAGTCAGAAAAGGTATTCTGACTCCTGATTTTATTATTTAAGAAGAACACACATAAACCACGTCTTCTTTATAGAAACTTGCTTACCAGTAGCAATTTAGCGTAGAAAGCTACTAACCAACCACAGCAATATAAACGTCACTACAGTAGAGAACTGATTGGTTCCCAGACTGGCAAATGATATTTGTGGTAATAGCCAGCTAGCAACTAGTCCCCCAGCGATTAAGCCAATTATTAAACTGACCAGGGTGAACAAAACTGCTCTGCCAAATTTGCCTTCCTTACGATTGAGAAAGTAAATACTGGTGCCTACCCCAACTACCAATGCTAACTGCAAAACC
This sequence comes from Nostoc sp. NZL, assembly GCF_015714705.1. NCBI lineage: Bacteria > Bacillati > Cyanobacteriota > Cyanophyceae > Nostocales > Nostocaceae > Nostoc > Nostoc sp. NZL. Next base: position 11,118 of record NZ_WBKL01000102.1, read on the forward strand.
TGATCGCCTCCCTCTGGATAAAACAGGCTAATAGAACTCAAACCAAGAAACCAAGCTCCTGGTAAGAGTATATCCGCAGGCGTTGGCTGATCCAGCATGCGTTGCAGCCATGCAGGTGACTGCTCGCGAGGGGTTGGACTTTCTTTTGGAGGCGATTGCACGCGCAATTCGGGAAACCTGATACGCTCAGGGACTTTAATTTTACCTTCCTGGCGCATCCGTAAGCGATCCATTAAAATCGCATCGTAAGCTGCTTCAATTACTTCTAAATGCTTGGCATCGCCACTATGTTGCTCGAATAGGCGATTACGAGCATCCTGAATTTCATCGAAGCTAGCCTCTTCTGATACCCCAAGTTTTTCGTAGGGATTTTGATCGCTCATGGGAGTTTGTTACTTCAGCCTCAGTCAGCGGCAGTCTTTTGTCGAAGAAAAAACAGCTTTAGGTTTTATTTTGATCGAAACTAAAGTCTCGACCTATTTTATGCCCTACCAGGATAGTAGCACGGGTTAGTTTGATCGACTTTGTAATTTCAACTATAGTCACTTTAACATATCACCATAACTCCGTGTATACCCTCATGTCGTTGCCTAATTCTGGCTCTAATCTAGAATTTGAACGGAGAGTACCTAAAACACATAGTTTTTATGAAGAAATCAACTTTTCTGTTTCAAATTTGGCAACTTACTGTGCCCTAATAGAGTTTTTTTTAATTATACTGAATAATCGCTTGTGGTATATAACCGCATATCGATTTAAAATTGAAACGTTTTAAGTTACCACCTAACTGGGATCAAGAACGTGTCTTGGTGTCAAGAACCTGATTAGAGTATTTATTTTTGAATGATCAGGATTCTCATACCGTAGCCATGTAGATTCTTAGTTAGTCCTAAAGTGGCAACTGCGTTTTTACGCAACCCTCTTGTTAATCTTACGAATTTTTGTGCAAAGTAATGGTCATGGCTCCTGCCAAGATTCTTGTAGTAGACGACGACCCTGCGGTTCGGAATTTAATCCAACGCTTTCTGATTAAGCAGAACTATCAGGTAGAGGCTGCCGAAGATGGAAAGACAGCCTTAACTCTATTTGAGCAATTTAACCCCGATTTGGTGATTCTAGATGTGAATTTACCAGATATCACTGGGTTTAACCTCTGCCAAGAGATGCAAAGTCGTAATGGTGTGTTTGTTCTGATGTTGACTAGCCGTGCTGACGAAGCTGACAAAATTCGCGGCTTTGCTAAAGGTGCTGACGACTATCTCACCAAGCCTTTTGGGCTAGGAGAGTTAGAAGTCAGAGTCGGAGCTATTTTGAGGCGTCAACGAGTGATAACTACTGCCGAGCAAAAACGCTTGGTATTTGAAAAGCTTATGATTGACCCAGTGCGACGGGAGGTGGCACTTAATAACCAAGCAGTACCTTTAACTGCTCTGGAGTTTGACTTGTTGCATTTTTTAGCCAGTCATCCAGGTCGAGTTTGGCGGCGTGCGGAGCTAATCCAAGAGGTATGGGACTATGAATATGTCGGCGATCAACGGGTTGTAGATGTCCATATCGGCCAAATTCGCAAGAAGATTGAAATTGATGCTAGTCAGCCAGCATTAATTCAAACTGTACGTGGTGTTGGGTATAAGTTTGAATCTCCTGCTCATCCCCAGCAATTGGAAGCTAAATCCTGAGTCAACAGTCTAGAGTTTTTTAACTCTTGACTGTTGACTCTTGGGGGAGAAATTAGTGAATTTCTTTGGCTTCGGTAAAAGACAAATTTTAGACAATCAAAATAGATAGATATTCCTCAAATACAGACCAGGCAATTATTTGAGATATTTATTTATCTGTTTGAGACAGTGGGCAGGAAGGAGAGTCCACTGGAAAATATTTCTTTGCATCTGACTGTTTTGGTAGATATAACGGTGCTGAGGTTGGAGTTAATAGAGGCGCACAGCTATCATTGGTGTCAATTTAATGTAAAAGTTATGTCCCGCAAGGAACCTCAGTTCCTTGCTAATAACAAAAGCCATCTCTTGATGACTAAATATACCCAAAAATCTTTAATCTACTTCAGTAGACTTTAGCTGTTAGCCTTGAACTTTAGTTCTAGGCGGGTGAGGAAGCCAACAGTTAAGCTATTTCTGACACCAATGACAGCTATGCGCCCCTACGAACGTGTTTGTATCCAAAATAAAACCGCTATACAACAAGTACTAACGGTCAACTAATATATTCAAGTCTTGCCTCAATTTTAAATCTTGCGCTATTACCAACTAGTAGTTTTGGCAACAGGAGAAACTATTGGAACCTCTTTAAGGATCAGAATCTACTGATCTTTTTTGTTGTAATATTGCCCCAACATGGCCGATCGCTTTGGATCAAAATCCCATTTATGGGGCACGGTTTGACGTGCCCCTATTAGGGCATGAGCCAGAATAACGCCGTTCATACCAGTACCTATGGGGTGTCTAGTAGATTAGCTGTTGCGGGTGAATCGATGCTGGGCATTTCTACTGTGGAGTGGTGGAACAAAGTTTCCAGATAGACTCGAGCAGCACGGCGATCGCTATCTCCATTTTGGAGTAAAAACAATGATAGCGCCGCCGTCAATACTCTGTTTTCATCCCAATCAGGATGGGTTTCTAAGTAGTTTTTTAAGGATTCGTGGAGTGTTTCGGGAATTTCAGTAAAGATGCTAACCGTTGCTTTCATGAGATTTTCCTCCTATGAGGATAATCAAGAGGGACAAGTTGCTTGCGGTAAAGCGGCTTAAGGCTACCTCACACGCTCTTTCGCTATCCCGTCAATCTACGCTTACATCTGGTGGTAATATATTTTACACATTTGATGCCAACGGTTGAACGGATTACAAAAGCAAGCCGAATCATTGTGCGCCAAGAGGGGGTGGGTTTGTCAATGCTGCGAAATGTTAAAAACGATTGTATAAAAAATAAACACGAACGAAATAATCAGCATTAGAACCGATTTTTCGTTACTTTACTTTACAAAAACTCAGCCCTTGAAGTTCCTTAGCACTGTTAATTAACAATCCCCAGTAAGACGGCAACAGCCTATTGACTCGTAGAGCACCTGTGGAAAACTGCTAAAATCCCTGTGGAAACCCTGTGGAATGAGTGAGGAAAATAGCAGCCAATGATAAGAATTACAAAAATGTCACCAAACTATGACATTTAAACTAATGAAATTAGCTTCTCAATCTCAGTTATCATCGTGGCTGCCCTCGATACATCGCCAGGTATGGATTTTCGCAATTGGTAGATTTCTGTCGGAAGTTGGCACCGGCTGTACCCTGTTTTACGCTCCGATCTTTTTTGTAAATCAAGTTGGTTTATCTGCAACCAGTGTTGGGGTAGCCTTGGGTAGCGCTTCGATTTCCGGCATTGTAGGGCGGATTGTAGGTGGTTCTTTGGCTGATTCTGGACACTGGGGACGTCGCCGCACTTTGTTGCTAGCGACGGCGATTTCAGCAATTGCTTCTCTAGTGTTAGCTGCAACCAATAATTTTACTATTTTGGTAATCGGTAGCTTGATTAGCGGTTTAGGGATAGGTTTCTATTGGCCGGCTGCTGAAGCTGTTGTTGCTGACGCTAGCCAAATTGACAATCGCCGCGAAACTTTTGCGATCGCTCGACTAGCTGATAATCTTGGGTTAGCGATCGGAATTGTGCTCGCTGGGTTTTTGATCGCGATAATTGGGAGTTATCGATGGCTATTTGTCATTGATGCCATCTCTTTTTTAGTATTTTTTGGGGTTGTCTATGTGGGAATTAGTGAAACCGAACAACAGCAGATAGGGAAATCTGAAAAGATAGAACTTTTTACTTCTTGGATTGCAGTATTAAGCGATCGCCGTTTCCTGGTGTATATAGCAGTTAATATATTCTTCACAATCTATATTTCTCAAATCCACAGCACCCTGCCGCTTTACTTCAAAAACTTTGTTATAAAAAGTACTATCGAAGGATTTGCTCAAACTACGATTAGTGTTCTATTTGCTTGGCATCTGGTGTTCGCCATCATCTGTCAGTTGCCTGTTACCAGTGTCTTAAAACGCTGCTCACACACACTCGCGCTCACTGTTTCCGCCATTCTTTGGGCAATTGGTTTTGGCCTGATTTGGGTAAGCGGCACTGCCCCATCTCATCATCTAGTTTGGGCAATATTGGCATTAGGAGTATTTGCTATGGCGATTGTTTCCTACAACCCATCTGCTGCCTCTTTAGTCACTGAGTTAGCCCCGGAAAATCAACGCGGCGTTTATTTTTCCATTAACGCTTTGTGCTGGGCTGTTGGCTCTTTTATTGGTCATCCCTTGGGTGGATGGGCATTAGATCATCCGCAAATTATTACCAATAGTTTCTGGCTATGCTTCATCTTGAGTGTGGCGATCGCTGTGGCAATTTTACAGTATCTCAATCGAATTTTGGCCGAGTAATCACCAAAATGGTATTATGCTCATGTTTAGCGATTTTATAGGGAGTTAAATCATAGTGGTACGTTGATACAACAAACGGACAAATCATTTAAATCGCTGCGATCAGGCTAAAAGTCCGATAAATTTTGATTTTTTGTTTGTTGTCATGGTGTCATAATCTACTATGAATATTCCTGCTTCGTATATCGAAAAAATTGGTGCTATCTATCCCAATATCTCTGTTGAGCATCTTGACTTTAATCAAGATGGAATGGTTAACGATGTGGTGATTGTTAATCATGAGATTGTATGTCGTTTTGCCAAAGATGACTGGGGAAAACAGGTACTTTCCCATGAAGCTAAGGTATTAGAAGTGGTGCAAAAATATGTTGAACTGCGAGTTCCCCACTTTGAACACCTGGGAGAAGGCTTTGCTAGCTATAGATTTATTAAAGGTGAACCACTATCTCGTAACACCTTGCTGAAGCTGAGTGATGCATCACAAGAGCATATCATCTAGAAAAAACGGCACACTTGCACACTTGTTTAATTTTAGAGACTGGCGAAGTTAGGGAAAAAGTTTTGTATTTACTTCCCCGACTCGCTCATTTATTTGCCTATATTATTTACTGACGACGTTCTTGCAACTTGCGATACACCGATTTCAAATCAACTTGATGGTGAGCTAAGGCAACCAAAGTATGATATAACAAATCAGCAACTTCACCTGCGATCGCATCTGCTTCATCATCCTTGAAGGCCATTACCACCTCAGCAGTTTCCTCACCAATCTTTTTCAAAATTTTGTTATCACCACCTGCGAACAATTTACAGGTATAAGAACTTTCAGTAGGATTATCGCGGCGATCGCATATTATTTGAAATAATTGCGACAATGTATCCCCTGGCGGTGGGGCAATTTTCCCTTCTATTTGGTGAAAGCAGCTGCGTTCTCCAGTATGGCAGGCAACATCTCCTAATTGTTCTACCCCTATGAGCAGCGCATCACTATCACAGTCATAACGGATACTTTGCACTTTTTGAATATGCCCAGAAGTTGCTCCTTTGTGCCACAATTCTTGCCGGGAACGGCTCCAAAACCAAGTTTCTTCAGTTTCCAAAGTCTTTTGTAACGACTCTTGATTCATCCACGCCATCATCAGGATAGTTCCATCCAAATAATCTTGGACAATTGCAGGCACCAGACCCCGTTCATCGTAGCGAATTTTCTCAACAGGGATGGTGTAATGCAGTGAGCGCGAATCGTTAGAAGACATACCAGCTAGTTTGCTCTAATGAGAATAATTTATGGATTCACGATACCATTCTGAATAGAGCAACTGGCATGTTTTTTTATTGCACTATCTTATCTAGCTCTCAACAAGAGTATTTCGTTCCATAGCAGACTGCATCTTTACAGCACTTAACGCGACTTTGTGAGCTTTTGAGGCTTCACCATACCAATGAATTGCCGAGTTAAAAGCTGCTCGGTAAAGATCCTGGTATGCTTCAGATAATCGAGTTTGAATATCTAGAGGCAAGTCTTTATTCGACTTGTATAACATATTGTTATTTTTTGGTTCAGCTATTTATATAGGATAGAAATTCTAAGCAGTTTTTGACCCTATCCTAAGATAGAGCTTTTTATTGCCCACTGTTAGGAGAGAACCTTGGTAAATACCACAATTAAAACAACAAAATCACAAGAAGTCTTCGCCGCTGCTCAAAACCTCATGCCAGGAGGAGTCAGTTCTCCTGTTCGTGCCTTTAAATCTGTGGGCGGACAACCCATCGTTTTTGATCGTGTTAAGGGCGCATATATTTGGGATATAGACGGCAACCAATACATAGACTATGTAGGTACTTGGGGCCCAGCTATTTGCGGTCATGCTCATCCAGAAGTAATTGCAGCGTTGCATGAAGCTTTAGAAAAAGGTACCAGTTTCGGTGCTCCCTCAGTCCTAGAAAATGTTTTGGCAGAAATGGTCATCGATGCCGTTCCTAGCATCGAAATGGTCAGATTTGTCAACTCTGGAACTGAAGCCTGTATGGGAGTTTTGCGACTAATGCGGGCTTTTACAAAACGAGACAAAATCATCAAGTTTGAAGGGTGCTACCACGGACACGCCGATACTTTTCTAGTGAAGGCAGGTTCTGGTGTTGCGACACTTGGCTTGCCAGACTCACCAGGAGTTCCGAAAGCGGCAACTAGCACCACTCTAACCGCGCCTTTCAATGACCTAGAATCTGTCAAAGCGTTGTTTGAAGAAAACCGTGACGAGATTGCTGGCGTTATTCTTGAGCCAGTTGTTGGTAATGCTGGATTTATTGCACCTGACGCGGGTTTCCTAGAAGGATTACGGGAACTAACTCATGAGCATGGAGCGTTATTGGTATTTGATGAAGTGATGACAGGCTTCCGTATTGCTTACGGTGGCGCTCAAGAAAAATTTGGCGTTACTCCCGATTTAACAACCTTGGGTAAGGTGATTGGTGGTGGTTTGCCAGTAGGAGCTTATGGCGGTCGTCGAGATATTATGTCAATGGTTGCTCCGGCCGGCCCCGTATATCAAGCTGGGACTCTTTCTGGTAATCCTTTGGCGATGACTGCTGGTATTAAAACTTTAGAATTGTTGCAAAAGCCAGGTACTTACGACTATCTTGAGCGGATTACTAAAAAGCTAGCAGATGGTTTGCTGCAAATTGCTAAAGAAACTGGTCATGCAGCTTGTGGCGGTCAAATCAGCGCGATGTTTGGTTTATTCTTTACCTCTGGCCCAGTTCATAACTACGAAGATGCGAAAAAGTCTGATACAGCTAAATTCGGACGCTTCCATCGGGGTATGTTAGAGCGTGGTATTTACTTAGCACCCTCTCAATTTGAAGCTGGGTTTACCTCTTTTGCTCACACCGAAGAAGACATTGAGCAGACTTTAGCGGTTGCACGGGATGTAATGTCTAGTCTGTAATGCAAACCTAGTCAAAGTAGGGGAGCAAATGCATCGCGGTGAGTCTAGCACTGTAGAAGCACAGTAATGCTCATACGTGTCAACTTAAGTTAAAACTCCTTTAAAACCTTGTTCCCAGTCGGAGACTGGGAACGAGATAAAAGCTTTTAGACTAGCTTTCACGTTAAGTTGACACCAATGCCTTGAAGACAGATATGGTTTGTCAAACCACTCATATTTGCTCTTGCGTGTCAATGAGTAAGTCATGCAATGTTCTTACAAAAAAACCGTCCAAAACTAGCATCTGAACGGAATTTTTTCGTATTAATATTTAATGCCAACCTAGTCTTCTACAGGTTGCACTGATACCGAAAAACTACAAATCAGGAGGTAAAATAACCTGATCAATTGCGTGGATTACACCGTTGCTGCCTGTGATATCTGCCTGAGTAACTTTAGCATCATTGACAGTTACACCAGTAGCAGGATCAACTTTAACGTTGATTGCGCCGCCTTCAAGGCTTTTAACTTCACCAGATTTCAAATCAGTGGACAATACCTTACCAGACACTACATGGTAAGTTAAAATCTTGAGCAATACTTCTTTGTTGTCTGGTTTTAACAATTCTTGCAAAGCATCTTGTGGCAACTTAGCAAAAGCTGCATCAGTGGGTGCAAAAATAGTTAAGTTATCTTTGCCTTGCAAAGCCCCAGTCAACCCTGCTGCCTTTAAAGCCTTAGTTAAGGTGGTAAAAGAAGCATTTGACTCTGCCAACGCTAACAAGTTTTTACCTTGATTGTCAGTTGCCCCTGGCCCTGGTGGAGTTGTAGTAGGTGTCTCAGTGGGTTGAGTTTCTGGGGTACTACGTGGGGTGCGGGGTGTTGGTTCACTAGGTGTAGCACTACCGCCCCGGTTATAAGGAGGCTCGTTGAAAATACTTGGTCTGGGATTTGTTTTACCACTTTGCTGCGCTACTTGTTGGCGTTTGGTATTGCCTTTTTCTATTGGGGAAGCGTTTGCTTCAAGCCGTTGACCCTGATTATAAGGGGCTTCGTTGAAAATACTGGGGTTAGGATTTAGTGCGGATTTCGCATCAGATGGTAAGGTAATGAGAAGGTTGAAACTAGTAAATCCTGCTATGCCTGCCAACGTGGTCAGCAATTTGCTGTAATTTGTCTTCATAAATTTTGTTTGTCTTTTTTGTCCACACATTACATAAAGATTTATAACATTTTGCTATGCACAAAATCTAACCGAAGAGGGAAGTAACATTATTCCTCCGAAGAGTTTGTGTTGACGAGGTTAAATATATAACCCCGACTAACGCTTAACAGATGAAATATACTTAGCATACATTTCATGTAAATTGAGCAGATTTTCTCCATCACACCAAAAGGAGTTAAAAAGTCTCACTTGGTATATCGTAAATTCTAAGAAAGTGGAAAAATCTCACATTTACAAGTTATGAATTATGACAAGCTTTGTTACAGAGTTTACCCAAGGTAAGCTTTTATACGAATTTATATATGACTTAATAGTTGCTAAAAAACCTGAGTTATATATGTGACAGGGCTACGGTGCCAAAATCCTCATTAATTGACTCAGTAAAAGTACATAAATTAAGTACTTAAATATCTTAAGTAGGCTAACCAGTTACGGAAATTAAAGTAACTGCTGAAGACTAAGACTTAGGGGTTCAATTGTTTTATGTATACCCAATTAAATTATTTAATTATTTGATAACTCAGAAAATAATATTTTTTCAATCGAGAATTTTTCTATAAACTCAGGTATAAGTTCAATCCTAATGTCAATTAGATAGATAATAAGCAACTAATGTTAAGAAAAATTACTTTAACTAAAGATACAATTGTAAAGTTAAGAAGTTGACCAGTTATAAGGTAGACAACATGTTGGAATTATACCAATGGGAACTATCTCAATACTCAGAGAAAGTGCGCCTAATTCTAGATTTTAAAGGACTAGATTACCGCAAAATAGAGGTTACGCCTGGTATTGGGCAAGTAGAACTGTTCCGGCTGACTGGTCAGAAACAAGTCCCAGTATTAAAGGATCGGAATAAGTATATTGCGGATTCTACGGAAATAGCTAAGTATTTAGACTTAGAATATCCCGATCGCCCGATAATACCGCAAGACCCTAAAAAACGGGGTTTAACTTTATTAATAGAAGAATGGGCTGATGAGTCCATAGGTATCAAAGGTCGCAAAGCACTATTTGCAGCCATAAGTCAAGATCAAAATTTCCGCAAGTCTTTATTACCCACCTCAACACCAGATATATTTAAAAGTCTGGTTGAAGGAGTACCTGCTGACTTACTGACAGTGATGGGTTTTGGCGTAGGTTATAGTCCAGATGTGATAAAGTCAGCGATCGCATCCTTAAAACAAGACTTGGAAGCGGTAACGTTATTATTGGCAGATAGTCCTTATTTAACAGGAGATGAGCCGACTTTAGCTGACTTGGCAGTGGCTGGCTTATCGATATTGCTCAAGTTCCCATCTGGCCCCTATCTGGATTTACCAGCTTCTATTAGAGGTAAAGGATTGCCAATCTTTGCAGAGAATATAGATTATGAACCATTCTTTAGCTGGCGCGATCGCCTTTATGCTCAATTCCGTAAACCATTAATCAGTACCACTCCACCAACGGGAAGTGCGCCAACTTCAATTCAGATTGACTAAGTAATGGGGCATTAGGCATTGGGCATGGGGGAAAATAACTAATGACTAATGACTAATGACTAATAAAATGAATTCGGGACAGCCATTAGGTTCGGTTATTCAAGGTTCTCTAACTGAAGGTTTAGAAGTACGATTGCATCCTGACATTTCTGTGGAAGATATGCGGGTAGGTAAGTTCCTCGTTGTGCAAGGGATGCGATCGCGTTTTTTTTGTATGCTGACAGATGTAGCATTGGGAGCTGCTAATGCCCGAATTATTGCAAATCCCCCCAGTTGGGAAGACACTTTTTTACGAGATGTTTTAGCCGGAAGTGGTACATACGGTACTATCAACCTCGCACCGATGTTGATGTTCACTCCTGAATCGGAAGAATCTTTCTCCCCCACAAATGGCAAATCCACAAACCCCTTCCTCCCATCGGTGACGGGCTTGGCTTCATTTGTGCCCCAAACCAGTACTACGATGGAATTGTTGCCTGTTAAAACTATTCCTAGCCACTTTAGTCAAGTTTACGAAGCAAGTGTTGACGATTTTCGCCGGGTATTTGGTTGGGAAGATGACCCCCAGAGGCGCAATTTTTCTATCGGCAAACCTTTGGACATGGATGTGCCCGTTTGCATCGATTTAAATCGCTTCGTGGAACGGAGTAATGGGGTTTTTGGGAAATCTGGTACTGGAAAATCCTTTCTAACACGGTTACTTTTAGCTGGTGTTATCCGTAAAAATGCGGCAGTAAACTTGATTTTTGATATGCACTCTGAGTATGGCTGGGAAGCTGTTGCAGAAGGGAAGAACGTAAATACAGTTAAGGGTTTAAAGCAACTATTCCCCAGCAAGGTAGAAGTTTACACCCTCGACCCGGAATCGACAAAGCGCCGGGGTGTGCGTGATGCTCAAGAACTCTATCTGAGTTACGAGCAAATTGAAGTTGAAGATATTAAGTTATGTAGTCGAGATTTAGGACTCTCTGACGCAGCCCTGGATAACGCCAATATTCTATATAGCGAGTTTGGCAAATCTTGGATTGTCCAGTTGCTGAATATGACTAATGAAGAAATCGAGATGTTTTGCGACGAGAAGCGCGGACACAAAGGCTCGATTATGGCATTGCAGCGCAAACTCCTGCGGATGGATAGCTTGAAGTACATGCGAGCGGTTTGCCCTCAGAATTATATTAGTAAAATTGTCCAGTGCCTGGAATCTGGGAAGAATGTTGTGATAGAATTTGGTTCCCAGTCTAATATGCTCTCTTATATGTTGGTGACGAATATGATCACCCGACGTATTCACGAGCATTACGTCAAGAAAGCAGATAAATTCCTGCAAAGCAAAAACCCGAGCGATCGCCCGACGCCATTGATGATTACCATTGAAGAAGCGCACCGTTTCCTTGACCCGGCTATCGTCCAAAGCACTATCTTTGGGACTATTGCCCGTGAACTGCGGAAGTACTTTGTCACACTTTTGGTAGTTGATCAACGTCCATCAGGAATAGATAATGAAGTTATGTCCCAGATCGGGACTCGCATTACCGCTTTGCTTAATGACGAAAAAGACATTGACGCGATTTTTACGGGTGTATCTGGTGGTAGCGGACTGCGATCGGTATTGGCAAAGTTAGACTCTAAGCAACAGGCTTTAATTTTGGGTCATGCTGTTCCGATGCCAGTAGTAGTGCGTACCCGTCCTTACGATGCAACTTTTTACGAAGAAATTGGTGAACCAGCCTGGGAAGAAAAACCTGACGCAGAAGTATTTGCCGCTGCTGAACTCGCCAAAGCTGACCTTGGATTTTAGATTGTCATTTGTCAGTTGTCCTACCCTGCGGGAAGCCGCTGGTGCGTCTATGTCCTTTGCAAATGAACAATGCTTCTCTACGAACGCGAACAGCGTGTCGGACACAGAGATTGCGCCAACGACTTACCTCGGTTTTGCTCGGCACGAGTCACTCAGTACAAATGACAAATGACCAATGACCAATGACTAATGCCCAATTCGTAACATCCCTCCATCCTCACAGCAAATTTAGTTCGGTTATCCGGCTAGTTTTTGGCAACAGAAGAGGAGTTTTTAGCGTCACTATAGATATAGTCAGTAATTTCAAGGAAGTTTAATTTTTTTTGCAAACGGGCAACTTTGAATTATAATTAGAAGCTTTATCTTAAGATACTTTACTATCTGCCTGATTTATCGTACTATAAAGCTAAGTGGAACTCATACCGACTTCGGATTTTCAGCCACTGTCAGTAACTGCCTAAAGAAGAATTCTCAAAAACAACCAGCGTGCTTATATAAAGATTGAAAATTTAGGAAAGGTAGGGGAACCTATCATTGGGGGCTTACCGTCTGGACAACGGCTGCATCAATTGATAATTACTTTTGATAGCTTCCGATATTTTGTGATAGATTTACTACCTTTCCCTAACCATTTTAGTAAGAAAATATACTTTGTGTTTACGGAGTAGAGGAAAACGCACCAATGCCTACTGTCAACACCCAAACGGAAAACCTCAATACCAAATTCACGGCTGATATGGTGCGAACCTATCTGCGGGAAATTGGTCGTGTACCACTGTTAACCCGTGAACAAGAGATTGTCTATGGGAAGCAGGTACAACAAATGATGAAGTTCATCGACGCCAAAGAAGCTTTGGCGAAGCAATTGCACCGCGAACCGAATATGTCAGAGTGGGCTGATCATGTTCAACAATCGGAAACCGAGGTGCAACAAACGGTGGCGCAAGGTAAACGGGCAAAGCAAAAAATGATCGAAGCGAATTTACGCTTGGTTGTTGCTATTGCTAAAAAGTACCAAAAGCGGAATATGGAATTTCTGGATTTAATCCAGGAAGGAACACTAGGATTAGAGCGGGGTGTTGAGAAATTTGACCCAATGAGGGGTTATAAGTTCTCAACTTACGCTTACTGGTGGATTCGCCAAGCGATTACCCGAGCGATCGCTCAACAAGGTCGCACCATCCGGTTACCGATCCATATCACTGAGAAATTGAATAAAATCAAGAAAGTGCAGCGCGAATTGGCTCAAACCTTGGGGCGATCGCCCACTCCAGCGGAAATTGCCAAAGAACTGGAATTAGAACCTGCTCAGATCCGCGAGTACCTGAACATGGCGCGTCAACCAGTGTCTTTGGATGTTAAAGTTGGCGATAACCAGGATACTGAGTTGCAAGAAATGCTCGAAGATAGCGGCCCATCGCCAGAGTATTACACCAACCAGGAATTTTTACGCCAAGACTTGAACAACCTGCTAGCAGAGCTAACTCCACAACAGCGAGAAGTTTTAGCCCTACGCTTTGGTTTAGAAGATGGTAACGAAATGTCATTGGCGAAAGTTGGTGAGAGATTGAATCTCAGCCGTGAACGCGTCCGCCAGTTAGAACATCAAGCTTTGGCTCATCTGCGTCGCCGTCGTGCCAATGTTAAAGAATACGTTGCTAGCTAAAACGAGAGACGCAAAATGCCGCGTCTCTAAACCACCTTGGTGATGCGCCTCCTGAATTCAGGGGGCGATTTTTTTATGCTGATAACCAGGGAAAATATTTAGATTTCACATTTCACACTGTATTTATACGGTGATGCATCTGAGAAAATAGTGTCAGTAATTTTTATTTATTAAAAAGTAAAAAACAAAATGCCAAAAAACGATGTTAATTGAGAACCTTTAATTTCTGATTAACCTCACCCAATGGGATGAATCTATTGGATGAAGAATAAAGACTCTAACTGATGGTAATCTAAGATTGTTGAACTAAATTAAATAAAAACTTTAGTTTTTGACAGTTTTCTTTTTTGGACAATAGTAATATAAGTCGTTAACAAAGTCTTTGACAATTAAGACTTGGTTATGATTTAAGTAAGTTCTAGAGAACTTAGTTATTTTTTTAACAGGAGAAGTAGGGTGCTTAACAACCTTCATCAGTTCTTATCTCCCCGTCAGTGGGGAATTTCCCTCGCGGGCTTAGGCTTACTTCTCGGTTTGGGCTGTATAGCCAAGCAAACTCAAGTAGTATCAGTTACAGATTCTCCATTATCATCGGCTCAGATTCAGAAAACCTCCGAAAACTCTCTTTTGTCGCAGCTAAGAAGAGTTAGAGAGCAGAGAAGTCAACTGAATGCAGCTTCTGGAGATAGAGGGCTTTTTGTCCATAAGAGCGGAAAAACATTACCTACAACCACAGCGTTGGTTCCAAGTTCTCAGGGAGCTACAAAAGGGACAGAAGTTTTACCAAAAGCAGTTTTTCCTGTAAAAGATGGGGTTTACCTCTATGGTCAATCCCCAAAATCTAACCAGCTTGGTCAAGGTTACATCATATTTCAAAAGCAGCAGAATAAGGTAACGGGTGCATTGTATATGCCCCAATCAGAGTTTAATTGTTTTCAGGGTACACTCAACCCATCAGGAGAGTTGGCGATGACGGTTAATACTTCGTCAAATGAAGCCAGTTCTGCTCAGTCGAATCAGGTAGCTGCAAGCAATAGATTGCCTCAAGTCGGTGAAGATGAGTTAAACTCTTATGCTTACTCGGTGGCTTTGCAAGACTTTCATCGCTTAAATTCCATCACTGCTAGCGATCGCCGCACGTTGCAAATGTGCAAATAATCTTCAAGTTAATACTCAATTCCTGGTTGCGCTTTAACGCCTTGATCGCGGAAAGGGTGCTTAACTAGGGTCATTTCCGTTACGAGGTCAGCACGCTCAATTAAAGCAGCTGGTGCGCCTCTACCTGTCAGAATAACGTGCTTATTAGCTGGTTTTTGCGCCAAACCTGCTAAAACATCATCCACTTCTAAGTAAGACATTTTGAGGGCAATATTGATTTCATCCAACAACACCAGATGAAAGTCTGGGTTGCGGATGTATTCTAATGATTTCTCCCACGCGGCGCTAGCTTTATCAAGATCGCGATCGCGGTCTTGAGTTTCCCAGGTGAAGCCTTCGCCCATTGCGTGAAATTCTATCTGGTCTTCCCAATAACTGAAAACCCTTTTTTCTGAAGGTTCCCAGCTACCTTTGATAAATTGGATGATCGCAACTTTATACCCGTGACCAAGCGATCGTAACACCATCCCCAAAGCCGCAGTAGTTTTACCTTTACCATTACCAGTATTTACAATAATTAATCCTTTTTCTGGTACAGCTTGTGCTATGCGTTGATCCTGTACTTCCTTACGCCGCTGCATCTTTTTGCGATACTGTTCATCAGTCAGAGATGAAGACATTACTTCATCAATCAAGCGTCCAATCTCTTGGTCTTGGTTTAAATCTTGTGGTGTATCGTTTTTCATCAACCTTGTGTGCAAATAACTGTTAAAACTTTCGAGAATGAACTGAAATTAAGTTTATTATCCAATTTTACCTAAATTACATAATTCGATATGTCCAGTAAGATTTTACGGGAAAATATTGATACCGTGTTAGCTGTTTTTCACATCATTGTCAGATAACTAAGTAAAACTCTATGATATACAAACTCAGCTTATAATTTGAGTTCAATATTGATATTTTAAATAATTTAATAGGTTTATTAAATCACTTTACTGATAAAATTCTGTCTTTTACTTCGACAGCTCAGTTGGGTAAAATAAAAATTATTATCTTATCACTTATTTAGAAAGTGACATTAATTTTACTAGGGGTACTTTTATATAAATCGAGTTACTAAAACAGTATAATTACTCTCCCTCATCATCATCTGATTCATCATCTTCACTCCAATACTGTTGAGGTGCATTTCCGTGAACTTCTAAAATCTTTGGTTTTTTGATTTTATTATCAGGCGGATTAATTGCTTCTAACTGTACATCAAATTTCCAGCTGTCACCAAAATCATAAAGATAGGTCATTTTAGCACCTAGTTCTAAAGACAAGTCACCAATCTGCACTTGGTCTGCAAATGGGGGGATTTCCATATAGGGATGACCTATTTTGATTGTGCGACCAAAACGGTCTTTATAACTAAACTCATATAAGTGGTCATAGTCAAAATCAAAAGCATCGAGAATTGTCTCTGCTAGCCAGCATAGTGGTTTTTTTGCTGGTACGGCAATGCTTCTCCAAGCTTGAAAAATAGACACTTTAAAAATATAAATACCATTAGTGAAGCCTTGTTTTGGAACGAATAAATTATGCTCCCACTCTGGAAAAAATGGTTGTAAATGTGGCTGCAATTTTCCAAAATTCACATTTACATCATCTTGTAATTCTCCTCGTATCCCTAGCGGAAATAGTAGTTGCAAAAGAGCATCACCAAAGGGCAAGCGTTGTAAACTAGTAATGCGCCACCCTTTGCCTTCTTGTGGTTTCCCTTGCTTGATTGATATCAATCCAAATAACTCTAATAGAGCAACATTATGCAGACCAGGGTCATAACTAATATTGTGTTGGTCTTCATATTTAGGAAACTTTAAACATTTATCTGGAACGCGGGGCCAAAGTTGAATACATCTAAATAAATTACCGAATGAGTCTTGATGCTCACCCAAAATTTCGTTATTTCCCCAAATTAACCAGGCTTCTAATAAGTTGAAATAGCGTTCTGTTGAGTTGAGATTTGACCATGATTCTAAGGTAGCTGCGTCTAATACTAAAATTTGCTTCTTACCTTGGGATCTAATTTGGGCTATCCCAGAACTGCGTAATAACAAATATAGTCCATTAATGTAGGGGTATGATTTCTGTACAGGGCGTTTGAGTTTAATTTCAATTGGGTGACTTAACCGAGAATTAACTTCCGATAGTACTTTAAGTGGTAAAAGGTTATTAACACTACTAACTTCCACTCCATTTGGTTGCAAGAAATCTATCAAAGTTTGAAAATCATGCAGAATCGTACCGGGTTGATTTTCATCAATGCTAAGTTCTTGTAGAAGTTTTTGTTGTGACTCTGTTAGAGAAGGCAGTTCAGGATTGAGTGTGCGTTCTAGTCGTGCGAATAAATCTTCCATAGATAAAAATTCTAAATTCTAAATTCACCATTTACCCTTCCGTAAAATCCTGTTCTCTTTATACTATGACTTCAGCAGTTACCCTAAAAATATTGACCTGCCAAGTGTCATAGCAGGACTATCAACACCGTAAGCTTAATGAAATGTGAATAATAATATTTTCACCTTCTACTTGACAATTTCAGGAATTTGATATGAATAGTAACACTCGTCTACAGATGATTTTAACTGATACACGTATTAATACAGTATTACCTGCGATCGCTCAACTAAATTTACCTAACTGGTGGTTAGCCGGGGGTGCAGTCCGAAACACAGTTTGGTCTTCAATTTTTGGTAATGAGTGTGGGTTAGGTATTAAAGATTTTGATATTGCATTCTTTGATATAGAGGGAAACCGTTCTCAGGAACTAGCAGCAAAGGCGACTCTTACAGAACAATTTCCTCATGACCAGTTTGATGTCAAAAATCAAGCCAGTTTTGCTCGTTGGCGGCTTGGTAGCAGATCCTACACTAGTACAGAGGATGGCATCACAGATTGGCTGCACACTGCTACTGCTGTGGGAGTTCGGCTAGATACACAAGGCCAATGGCAATTTTTTACTCCTTATGGGTTAGATGACTTATTTGATGGCATTATTCGACCTACGCCAGCACATACTCATAACCTAGATGCTCACAATAAGGCTTCTGGGTTTTTACAGAAGTGTCCTTATCTGCGGTTAGCGTAAAAGTTACAGTCGGGCTGTAGACATTGGTTTTTGTTACAAGGTTAATTTATAACCCTTAGATACGGGAGCTCAATGTTAATAATTTTCTACGTACTGGGAATAATTAAAATAGAGCCCCTTTGATGACAAGACAAGGGGTGATGCTAATTTTGTAACTTGATAGTCAAAAATCAATGCCAAATCGTACTGGATACCAAATCAACTCGACTCTCCATGAAGGAATCCAAACAATTATTTATCAAACACAAACCCCAAAGACGCAACAGCGAGTTATCCTCAAGTTGCTTAAAAATGAATACCCAACCCTCGAAGCCTTTACTCGCCTTAAAAATGAGTATCAAATTCAGCAAACTTTAGACCATCCCAATATAGTTAAAGCAATTAGTTTGGAAACCTTTGATAATCGTGTAGGACTGTTGTTAGAAGACTTTGGTGGTCAATCTTTAGATCAACTTCTACAGACAGAAAATTTTGACTTAATCAAGCATTTAAACATTGTTATTCAACTGACAAAAGCTCTAGGTTATTTGCATAAGCACCAGATTATTCATAAAGATATCAAACCTAGTAACATTATCATTAACTCCCAGACAGGTATTGTTAAACTCACTGACTTTGGTATAGCCTCCCGCCTCAATAAAGAAAATCCTCAGTTTACTAACCCTAACTGCGTTGAAGGCACACTTGCCTATATGTCTCCTGAACAAACTGGGAGAATGAATCGCATTATCGATTATCGCACTGACTTTTATTCTCTTGGTGTGACTTTGTATGAAATGCTCACTAAGAAAACACCATTTTTTAGCCAAGACACCCTAGAAATAGTTTATAGTCACATTGCTGTTCAACCAATAAAACCGCAGACATTAAATCCAAAAATTCCTGCCGTCGTCTCAGAAATTGTCATGAAGCTGATGGCGAAAAATGCGGAAGACAGATATCAAAGTTCCACAGGATTATTAGCAGACTTAGAATTATGTCTCAACCAGTTAGAAACTAAGGGTACAATTAATGATTTTGTTCCAGGTCGTTTAGATATCTTAAGCCAGTTATTAATCCCACAAAAATTATATGGTCGTGAAGAACAAGTTAATGAACTCTTAGCTGCATTTGAGCGCGTTACATCTGGAACTAGTGAAATGATGCTAGTCTCTGGTTATTCTGGTATTGGCAAATCAGTTCTAGTCAACGAAGTTAATAAACCCATTACTCGCAGACAAGGTTACTTTATTTCTGGTAAATTTGATCAATTAAAGCGAAATATCCCTTATGCTTCTTTAATTCAAGCTTTTGCTTATTTAATGCGGTATTTGCTGACTGAAAATAATGAAAAAATAGAAACATGGCGGAATAAAATTCTATCAGCTTTAGGAACAAATGGAAAAGTTATTACTGAGGTAATTCCAGAAGTAGAGCTAATCATTGGTACACAGCCTGAAATTGCCCAAATTGGTGCAACGGAATCACAAAATCGCTTCAACCATGTTTTTAAAGAATTTATCCAAGTTTTTACCCAAAAAGAACATCCTTTAGTCATCTTTTTAGATGATTTACAATGGGCAGATTCAGCTACCTTGAATTTAATTCAACTGCTCATAACTGATACAGACAGCAAATATCTGTTATTTATTGGGGCATATAGAGATAATGAAGTTAGTCCGGCACATCCTTTAATCCAAAAAATAGAAGAAATTAAAAAGAGTGGCACGGTTGTCAATAATATTGTCTTGCAACCTTTAAATTTAGGGAATGTGACTCAATTAGTTGCAGAAACTCTACAGGACACAGAAGTTAATTATGATTCCGAAAACAGAGTATTTGATAATCAAATTATCAAACTAGCTGAATTAATTTCTAATAAAACAGGCGGCAACCCATTTTTTATAACACAACTAATTCAAGCACTTCATCAAGAAAAACTTTTAACATTTGATTTCATTAATGCTAAATGGCAATGGAGCTTAGAGGATATCCAATCAATCGGAATTACCGATAAAAATGTAGTTGAACTGGTTGCAAGTCGAGTTCAAAAGCTACCAAAGCTCACCCAAGATGTTTTAAAACTAGCGGCTTGCGTGGGTGACAGATTTAGCTTGGATGTTTTATCAATAGTCAATGAAAAATCGGCTTCTTTGACGGCAAATGATTTACACTCGGCTTTGCAAGCAGGATTAATTCTGCCTTTAAGTGAGGCTTACCGCATTCCTTTGGTTTTTAATCAAGAAGAAGCGGTCAATTTAAATTTCGACACTTCACGGGTGGGTTACAAGTTCTTGCATGACAGAGTACAACAAGCAGCATATTCGTTGATTCCAGAAGAACTAAAGAAATCTACTCACCTGAAAATTGGACAATTGCTTCTACAAAATATACCTAAAGAGGAAATAGAAGCTAATATTTTTGATATTGTCAATCAGTTGAATGTAGGTATTGTTAACCTGATAGAGCAATCTGAGAAAACTGATTTGGCACAATTAAATTTAATTGCAGGGCGAAAAGCTAAAGCTTCTACAGCTTACGAAGCTGCTCTTAAGTACTTCACAAATGGGATAGAACTTTTAAATATAGACGCTTGGCAAACTGAATATACCTTAACCATAGGTTTATATGAAGGAGCCGCAGAGGCAGCCTATCTGGGCGGTAATTTTGAGCAGATGCAACAATGGGCTGAGGTGGCGCAGCAAGAAGCCAAAATCCTTTTAGATAAAGTTAAAGTCTATGAAGTACAGATTATCGCTTCTATTATTCAAAGCAAACAACTAGAAGCCATCAAAATAGCAGTATCAATTCTACAATTGTTAGGAATAAATTTTCCAGATGAACCGACATCATCTGATTTTCAGCAGGGGATGGATGAAATCGCTGCTTCTTTGAAAGGGAAAGCCATTGCAGATTTAATTAACTTACCATTAATGACCGACCCTAACAAGATTGCAGCTATGAGAATCTTAATGGGGGTTCTCCCTGCGGCTTTTCAAACTGCTCCTGCAATGATGCCAATTATTGTCTGTAAAATGGTCAATTTGTCCTTAAAGCATGGCAATACGGCTGTATCTGCCTATGGTTATAGTCTTTATGGATTAATTCTTTGTGGAGTTCAAGGAGAAATTGATTCTGGCTATGAATTTGGTAAGTTGGCTTCAAGTCTAGTGTCACAATTTGATTCTCAAGAACTCAAGGCTAAGATTCTGACGGTTGTCAGCGCTCATGTTATGCATTGGAAAGAGCATGTTAGGGAAACACTAACATCATCAATGGCAGGATATTCTAGTGGACTAGAAACCGGAGATTTAGAATATGCTGGCTATTGTGCTTACATTTATCCCTACCATTCATTTTGGCTGGGTAAGGAACTTTGGGTTCTGGAAAAAGAACTGGTAGCTTACTGTGAATCACTGAAAAAAATTAACCAACAAGTAGCTTTAACTTGGAACTCAGTATATTTACAAACAGTTTTAAACTTGAAAGGGAATTTTGAAATTGCGGACTGTTTAATTGGAGAAGCCTACGACGAGCAAACTATGCTGCCAATTCATCAGCAAGTAAATGATCTCTACACAATTAATCATTTATTTGTTAATAAACTAATGCTTTCTTACATATTTGGAGAGTATTTTAAAGCTGTAGAAAACGCTGCGATCGCAGAAAAATCTTTAGGTGGTGTTACAGGGTTGTTTGTTGTTCCACTGTTCTATTTTTATGATTCTTTAGCCCATTTGGCAATATATCATACTGCTAAAGAGTCTGAGCAGCAAGCTATTCTGGAAAAAGTCCAAGCTAATCAGCAAAAGATGGAACTCTGGGCTAATCATGCTCCAACGAATCACTTACATAGATTTTATCTCGTGGAGGCAGAACGTTATCAGGTTTTGGGTCAAAAGCTTGAAGCAATGGACTACTATGAAAACTCTATTGCAAAATCTCAAGAAAATGGTTTTCTCCAAGAGGAAGCTTTAGCCTATGAGTTAGCAGGAAAATTTTATCAATCTTTAGGTAAAGAGTTAATTCATCAAACTTATATAACTAAAGCTTATTATGCCTATATTCGTTGGGGTGCGATCGCTAAAGTTAAATACTTAGAATCAAAGTATGTTTTTCTAGTAGGACAAACTAATACGATAGAAACTACTACTTCAAAAATAGATACAATTCACCTTACCACTACCACGACTACTAATAGCAGCTTGAGTGATTTTTTGGATTTTAATGCATTCATCAAGTTTTCGCAAGCGATTACCAATGAAATTATTTTAGAAAATTTGTTGAGCAAGCTAATCAAAATTTTACTAGAAAATGCTGCTGCACAAAAAGCAGTACTACTTCTACTTAAAGATAATCAACTATATATCGAAGCTTCTGGAAATCTTGCTGACAATGTAGTGACAGTTTTACGCTCTATTCCTGTTGAAACCTATCAGGATTTACCGCTCTCTGTAATTAATTACGTTTTTCGAACTCAGCAATATCTTGTATTAAATGATGCAGTAGCTACAGAACCTTTTAACCTTGATACTTATATTCAGGAATCTAAAATAAAATCAATCTTTTGCTTGCCCATTATTTACCAATCACAGCTTACAGGTATTATTTATTTAGAAAATCAGATATCATCAGGAGCTTTTGTCCCAGAAAGGGTAGAGGTATTAAAAGTCTTGGTTTCTCAAATGGCTATTGCCATACAAAATGCCCGATTGTACACAAGAGAACAAGACAAATCTAGAGAATTAGAACAGTTAATAAAAGATTTTCAAGAGGCACAACTACAACTTATCCAAAGTGAAAAAATGTCTTCTTTGGGTAATTTAGTAGCAGGTGTAGCACACGAAATAAACAATCCGGTTGCTTTTATTACAGGTAGTATATTCCAAGCAAAAGATACTGTTAAAGATTTAATAGGGCATCTGCAACTGTACCGAGAAAAGTTCCCAAATCCTGGTGCTGAAATTGAAGAAAAAGCCGAAGAAATAGATATAGATTTCCTGCTAGAAGATTTACCAAAAATGATTGATGGTATGACAGTAGGGACACAGCGCATTCGTAATATTAGTACTTCCCTTCGTACTTTTTCAAGGGCTGATACTACCTCTAAAGTATTAGCTAATATCCATGAAGGTATTGATAGTACTTTATTGATTTTACAGCATCGGCTAAAGGCTGATCATAATCGTCCGGCAATTCAAATCATTAAGCAGTACGAAAATATCCCACTAGTCAAATGTTATTTAGGACAATTGAATCAGGTGTTTATGAATGTTATTGCAAATGCAATTGATGCTTTAGAAGAAGCAAATATTGGTCGTAGTTTTATAGAAATTCAAGACAATCACCCTAATACTATTACTATCTTAACTAAGATAGATGAAGATAATAATCTGATAATTAAGATTCAAGATAATGCTAAGGGGATGTCAGAAGAGGTTAAAGCCTGTATCTTTGAAAATTTATTTACTACTAAATGTGTAGGAAAAGGTACAGGATTAGGATTATCTATTAGTCGCCAAATTATAGTAGAAAATCACGGTGGAAGTTTGATTTGTGAATCAGTGTTGGGACAAGGAACAGAATTTATAATTTCTATTCCCGTTTTGGGAGAATAATTTCTCACGCTAGAGACCCATTAGCAAAGCTATATCCGCAGATACGCAACTTTTCAAATAAGTCGTGTATTTCTCATATCACGAATGTTTAAATATTGCTATAGTAACTCTATTTTAGTTGGAAAAAATTGTCAAGCAAAGGTTATTTACTTTTTCATAAAACTATGCAGATGATAACTTTATTACTTAATCAAATCAACACAAATGCAGTGATAATTAATACCCAGAATTTCATCATTTATCTGTTATAAATAATTACATACATCAAATCTTGTACTATTTTTCTTGTTTACTAGTAAATTAATTTACTAGCTGATATCAAAGTAAGCTCTCGCTAAATTCCCAAGGATTTTAGCCAAGTTTTTATGAGCTAACAAGTCCAGCAAAAACTTGAGTTTACAGCAAGTACAAGATACGAAAATTGTAAAAATTAAGGTGGTCATCCTGTGGAAAAGAGAAGAGAAAGTGGGCGAATAGTTCCAAAGGCTATCTCGTTTTTGTTAAATCGTATAACTTTGATTGTGCTTGCAGTCACTCTTGTGCTGTTTATTGGAGGTAAGTTTGAACTAGCAAGTGCATCTCAACCTAACGCAGAATTAGAAATTCAAAAATTAACATCTTGTTACGCGTTAGGAACTGATGCTATTGGTAGAGGAAATCTCCTAGAGGGAAAGAATATTTATCGGGATTGTTTTACTCAAGATTCAGTCCTCACTGCCATTTTTCCTGATGGGGCGAGTGAAACACGTTTTGGAACAGATTCTTGGGCAGATTTTGTCTATTCAGTATTCCAAGGAAATGGTTATACAGCTACCCAACACTTGATAGGTACGATAAACATTTCAGTTCAAAATAATCAAGCAACGATGACCTCTTACCTCCATGCAACTCACAAACGTTCGGAAACCAGCATTGATGTTGCTAATGGTACTTATGAAGATGAAGTTATCAATAAAAATCGGCGCTGGAAAATTCGTAAACGTACTCTCAAACTCATCGATTTCTTGAATCTTAGTTCTCCAACTACTGCTTCCTCAAGCACTAATGCCCGAAGCACTAATTCCTCAAGTACTTTGGTAATACCAAATATACCTCGCTTAAAGTAGTAATCGTTTAGAGATGAGATTTGGATAAGTATTCTTCATTTCTCTTGTGGGAAAAAGCTAAGGGGTGAATATTTTAATTCACCCCTTTTTGCTTTGCCACTTAACCGAACTATTGTGTAATAAAAAACATAGTTTTGTATTCAAAAATTTCGTGAAATAAATATCCTAATCTCAGCGTTAGTAAAGCTGCAAAATCAATCTTTATTCTGTTTGATGCGTGAGTAAAGAAGTTCGCGTAGGCGTAGCCCGTCGTAGACATCGCTCCGAGGATTTACAATTAAGCATGGACTATTACCGCTACTTCCATTACTTACAATAACGACAGTAATGCCGGATTTTGGACAAACTCCTAAACAACTGGTGCTAGCGACCCGAAATTCCCCCCATAATCCCTCAAATTTTAAACGTGATTTTAACCAATTCTCTAAGTCTTCGGAAGCCGTTGAGCCTGATTGCTCGTTTGCACATTGTGAACACACAAGCACCAAACCAGACTCCCATCGGGGAGAAACACTGGGAATAGAAGTGTCTAAAGGGCGAGAATTTATTAAGGGTGATGGTTGCTGAGGAGTGGATGCAAAACTCTTGAAGATACGTTGGAGCAATCTCTTAATACGCTGGATCAGTTTTTTCATGGATGACCACCTATTTCTCTGAACAACGTGAGCTGAATAAAAAGACCTCTCCCTGGTTTTACAATGTAAAACCGTCCCTTTCCGAGTCGGAGAGGGATAGACTTGAACTTTAGTTCAAGGTAGGGAGAGGTTTGTTGAACAGGATAGTGGTAATTTCCGGTTTAATCTGTTCTGCTAGATCATCTCGTTCCAACAAGAATCAGCGTTTCTGAGCAATTTGCTGCAAGTATGCAATTAGCTGTTCTCCTGCGGTGTCAATATGTCGTTTCAGTAACCTGATAGCAGCTTTTGTATCCTGCTTTTGACAAGCATCTAGGAGTTGATAGTGTTCTTTTTGCGATCGCTCTTGGTAATCCATCTGCGCTAATTGTACGCGAACATAGCGATCGCAATTCACGTGTAAAGTTTTAATCATTGTCAGCAACCGGGGACGTTCAGCAGTGGTGTACAGCGTTGCGTGAAATTCCCAGTTGAGTTTTGCCAACACACCTGCATCAGTTGCTTGATCTGTCGCTTCTAAAATCACAGCAGCTTTTTCTATATCTGTTTCCCTGAACTTGGGTATTGCCAACTGCATCGCTTTCACTTCTAAAGCGCTGCGAATTTCACAAATTTCTTGCGCCTCTTGTGCTGTCAACACCGATACGATCGCACCACGATTTAAATGCAGTGTCACTAATCCTTCTGCTTCTAACTGCTTGAGGGCTTCGCGCACGGGAATGCGGCTAACGCCAAACTGAGTGGCGATTTCATCCTGTCTCAGAGATTGTCCTTCCTGAAAAATGCCGCCCAGAATCGCTTCCCGCAAAGCATCGGCAATTAAATCTGGGGTACTGCGTTGTTGTTGCAGCACATTCGCTGCTAGGTCATTTAAGTTCATATTGAATATTGTATACAAAATCCAAAAGATTGTATACAATATCCAAAGTCAGCTTTTTAAACATCCCTTCAATACCACGGGAGACAGTTATGAGCATCGCATCTCAACCAGACCGAGTTATCATCTTCGACACCACCCTACGGGATGGTGAACAGTCACCGGGCGCAACCCTCAATGTAGAAGAGAAATTAGCGATCGCTCATCAACTAGCTCTCCTTGGTGTCGATGTGATTGAAGCCGGTTTTGCTGTTGCTAGTCCGGGAGATTTTCAAGCTGTTAAAAGCATTGCTGAACAAGTTGGAATACCTGGTGGGCCAATCATTTGCAGTTTAGCTAGAGCCATTCGCCAGGATATTCACGCAGCCGCCGAAGCTTTGAAGGGAGCGGCTTGTCCCAGAATCCACACAATGATTTCTACCTCCGATATTCACCTGCAATATCAGTTGAAAAAATCTCGTAGCGAAGTATTAGCGATCGCATCAGAAATGATTGCCTATGCTAAGTCGTTTGTAGACGATGTAGAATTTTCACCAATGGATGCCAGCCGCACTGAACCAGAGTTTCTGTATGAAGTTTTGGAGGCAGCGATCGCAGCAGGTGCAACTACAATTAATATTCCTGATACCGTTGGTTACTGCACACCCAAGGAAATCGGAACTCTGATTCAGGGAATTCGAGAACATGTTTCCAATATCGATGGGGTGATTCTTTCCATTCACACCCAAAATGATTTGGGTTTGGCGACAGCTAACGCTTTGGCAGCAATTGAATATGGCGTGCGTCAAGTGGAGTGTACCATTAATGGCATTGGGGAACGAGCAGGCAATGCAGCCTTAGAAGAGATTGTCATGGCGTTGCAGGTTCGCAAACCCTTTTTCAATCCTTACTTTGGTCGTCCGGTTGATGCCGATACACCCCTGACTAATATCAAGACTCAGGAGATTTACAAAACTTCATCCTTGGTTTCCCAATTAACTGGGATGCTGATTCAACCCAATAAGGCGATCGTGGGAGCAAACGCTTTCGCCCATGAATCTGGTATTCACCAAGATGGGATCATCAAGCACCGCCAGACTTATGAAATTATGGAAGCTGCTGCGATCGGTTTGCCAGAAAATCGCATTGTTTTGGGCAAGCACTCTGGACGAAATGCTTTCCGTACAAGGCTCAAGGAATTGGGGTTTGAATTGAACGAGGCGGACTTGAATAAAGCCTTCAATCGGTTCAAAGAAGTGGCCGATAAGAAAAAAGAAATCTCAGATTGGGATTTAGAAGCGCTCGTTCGAGATGAAACGCAGATTCAAGTAGAAAGTGGCTTCCAAATCGAACACGTCCAAGTAATTTGTGGTGACTGCACTTGCCCAACTGCAACCATTACAATTGTCACTCCTGAGGGCAAAATTCTCACAGATGCGAGTGTAGGCACAGGCCCGGTGGATGCGGTGTATCAAGCAATCAATCAATTGGTGCAGATTCCCAATCAACTGATTGAATTTTCTGTCCAATCTGTGACTGGAGGAATTGATGCACTGGGAACAGTCACAGTTCGTTTGAAGCATCAAGAGCGGATATTCTCTGGACAAGCATCTGATACTGATATTGTAGTAGCCGCAGCTTACGCTCATCTAAATGCCCTGAATCGTCTCTATCGTTACTTGCAAACCCAAACTGAGAGATCCCATTTGCATGAGACAGACTCTGCTGTTGTATCTAGGTAGATTAGATTAATCAGGTAATTATAATCTGTCGGATAGTAGTTGGGCAATTTGTTGATTAATAATTGCAATATCAAAACGCCGACTAGCGGTAGCCCTGGCATTATTGGCTATAGTTGCAGTTATTTCCATCTCCTGAAGACAGGTGATAATTACTTGTGCAAGTTCCTGGGGTTCTCCTGGTGTCACTAAAAAACCATTAAGTCCATGTTCTACTAATTCCATTACACCTCCAGCTTTTGCTGCAACTACAGGTTTTCCACATAGCATCGCCTCTACAATCACTCTACCAAAGGGTTCTGGGGAAGTAGAGGTATGTGCCACCAAGTCACAAGCTGCCATTAACTGGGGAATATCAGAACGAAATCCTAAAAATTTAACGCGGTTTTCTAGTCCCAGTTCAGAAACTTGTTGGTGTAACTTTTGGACGTAATCTTGTTCGCCGAACAGTGCATCACCCACTAGAATTGCTATCACCTCTGGTGGACATTTGGCAAGGGCATCAATTAAAACATGCTGCCCTTTCCAAGGTGCAAGACGACTAAAGTGTCCGACTACAAATTTTCCTTCTAACCCTAACTGTTGCTGTAATTTATTGATGTCAGACTCATCAGGTTGATAAATTTTTGGATCAAAGCCGTTATAGACAACTTCAACTATATTTCGGTCTCCTCCCGCTTGTAAAAAGGCGGTTTTACTAGCTTGTGAATTAGCAATTACTAATGAGGCAAAACGATTAGCTAGGTTAATAGCAACATGAAGATTAGTTTGACTAAAATGTTCTGTGGAAAGAATATCATGTAAATGATAAACCAGAGGGCGACGGCTGAAAAAACTTGCTAATGCTCCTACAACTAATGCTTTTTGGGTATTGGCATAGATTAAATCGTATTCACGGGCTTTTTTAACTACCTTAGTAATCAAAGGTGCAAGTTGTCCTAGACTCTTGAATCCTTGTAGCAAACTGCTTTCTTTGCGAACTTGGATTGCTTGAGTTGCAAGAACTTCTACTGGGATATTATTTTGCTGTAATAAAGTTCTAAAAGACCCATCTGCAAATAAACCTACCAAAGCGCGATCGCCATAAGGTTTAGCAATATCTATTAAACATAATTCGGCACCCCCTGGTTTACCGCTTTGGTCTAAGAAAAGAATTCTCATAAAACCTCTACTTTAGCTAATTTTGGCCCGCGTAGTGCCCCTAATATTTATTGCAATCTGACTTTTCACGGCATCTGGAAAACCTCACTTCTATTTCTCTCTCCTTTTAGGAGACTTTGAATTTTCCTCCTTACCGCGTCGGTAAGGGGGTTAGGTTTTTGGTGGACTTTTCCACATAACTTAAAAAGTCAGCTATTACAATCACTTCTTTAAGCTAATAAAATTTTCCGTACTTGTTGGGCGATTTGATTCCAATCATAGTGTGTAGTAGCGTACTGGCGACAGGCTTCTCGTGAAGGTATGGGGATATTTCCCAAAAGCACTTGCTCTAATTTTTCAGCAATGGCTGAGGCTTCGGTCGAAGTAGTAATTAAATCGGGTGAGAATTCTGATAAAATTTCTGGCATTCCCCCAACTGGAGTACATAAAACAGGAGTACCACAGGCTAGAGACTCGATTATTACTAATCCAAATCCTTCAAAAGATTGACTAGGCATAATAGTCAATTCAGCAGCTTGATAAGCTATAGGTAATTGCTCATCAGGTAGAAAACCTAAAAATTTAACATTGTCATCTAGTCCTAACTCTGTAGCCTGTTGTTGTAGTGCAGATTGGATGTGACCACGACCTGCGATCGCTAGCCAAACATCTGGTATTCTGGGCTTAATTATAGCCAGTGCTTGCAATAATTTATCAACTCCGGTTCGATGTACTAAGCGGCGGGATGTAAATATTATCCGGCGATTACTAGGCCAGCCTAACTTTGTACAAGCCTCCTGGGGTGATAAATTTGGCTGAAACCAGTTAATATCAACTCCACCAGGAATAATATTAATTTTGCTCCACGGTACTTGATATTTATCATGTAGAATTTTACCAAATGCTTTGCTCAAAACAATGAAGCGATCGCAGCGATTATAAGTATTTTTTTCTATTAGCCAGTGCTTGATCAAAAGACTGAGATTTTTATTAACTACCTCTTGCTGACTCTCAGAAGCCCAAGGCCCATGAAAGTTAAAAGTAACTGGTACTCCCTTTGGTAAAATATCTAAAATAGGAAAGCTATATAATGCAAAGTGCAGATTAATAGCATCTGGTTTGCTTATTCTTGTTTTCTGGAAATTAGTGCGAATTGACCATAATCTTTGCCAAATAGCACTATCAACAGAAGCCAAATTAGTCAGCTTAATTGGCGAATTTATTTCCGCCTCTGGTAGACCGACTCCACATAATTCAACCTGGTCTTGATTTGCTGCTAATTTATGAGTTAGTTCATAAATATACCTTTCTAGTCCACCGGGACTTTTGGGAAACCAGCCCAATCCAAGGGTGAGAATAGATGCAGACGATGAAGCAAAGTTTTCTGATTTATTTCCCATTGATGTATTTCCTATAAATATATTAAAACAGGCGCACAGTCGTGCGCGTCTACATCTGTATACAAACCGAAATCACTAAAATTTTCAAATATACATTATCAATAAGAGCTTTTGTATAGAACACCAATTTATAAACTATTTATATGTCAACGTCAACAAGGAATTGAAACTGTATTTTTAGTAACCAAACAACACCTAACTAGACATATATGATACCTGCCAATCAAGAAAGTTGAATGCTATATAGGGAGAGAGAAAAGCTGATAAAAAGTAATAAATTCAGAATTATTTTGTATTAATTTTTACCATAGCTAGTAAATAATAGGTAAATATTAATACCTTAAATGTATTAGTTGAAATTTCAAATAATCAGGTCAGTTTTATAAAGCTTATGTAAAACTTGCTATTAAATGTGATGTCTATGGATAGCCTGTATCTTAGCCAATTCAAAATAGTTATATTTTTTGCGGATTACCGAAAAAATGATTGTATATAAATAATTAAAAGCTTAAAAAATATATGAAAAATAAATTACTGACGCAGTTAATAAAACTCCGTCACCGACTCAACCAGCACCTCAAAACAATATTTAAGATTAGATATATACAAAAAAGTAAAACTTTCAACTTTTTACTCAGTCTGACTGTTGGAGTAATTGTTACTACTCTTGGAATTACAACAGACTGGGCGACAACTGGAACACGCACGCTTATCTACAAAACATCGTCGATAAGTAATACTATTGCCAGTGAAAGTCCGATACAAAACAATACTGAAACACCCACACTTACACACAAAGAAATCTCGATAAGTAATACTATTGCCAGTGAAAGTCCGATACAACACAATACGGGAACATCCACATCTACCTATAAAACATCGTGGATAGGTAACACGATTGGCAGTGGAAATTTGCGGGTACAAAACAATATTGAGGCAATGTATATTGCCCCTAATGGCACAGTTTATACTAACAGCCATTGGGATGAGGCGGGAATGGAAGCAGCTATCTATAAGGATGGTAAGGTTATTGGTGCTATTGGGGATACTCACGGCTGGAGTCGTGGAGGTGGCAAAGCTGTAACAGTAAATAGTAAATATATTTACATTGCCATGACTCAGGGATCGAAGGGCAAAACCAATGAAGATTACCCAGCAGAAGGAACAACTTGGCATTGCGTTAGACGCTATGATTTGTCGGGAAAACCTGCACCGTTTCCTGAAGGGCGTGGCTGGGATAAAAGTATGTTAATTACCAGTACTAAAGGTGAAGTCACTGGATTAGCAACTGTGGGAAGCGAGTTGTATGTGAGTGATTTTGCTACCAACCAGATTCGTGTCTATGATACTGATACGATGAAGGAACTACGCAGCTTTACCTTTGCTAATCCCGGAGCAATAACTATTGATCCACAAAAAAATCTGTGGATTATTCAAAGCAAAAATGGTAGTAAGCCTGCCAAGATTCTTCATTATTCGCCGAGTGGAAAGCAATTACCCCAACAGATTGCAGATATTGTTGAACCAACTGCGATCGCAATTAATCATCAAGGTAAGCTGTTAGTGGCAGAAAATGGGCCGCGTCAGCAAATGTTGATTTATGACATCAAAGATAAGCCGACGCAGGTGGGTAGTTTTGGTGCGAAAGGCGGTATCTATGCAGGAGTTCCTGGTGAAGTTCAAGATTTAAAACTTTATGGACTTACCGGAGTTGGTACAGATGCTTCAGGCAATATCTATATAAATAGTAATGGTTTCAACAAATCAGGAACAGATTTGCGGAAATTTTCGCCATCGGGAAAACTAATGTGGCGATCGCTAGGATTGATATTCGTCGATAATGCAGATGCCGATCCTAAAACTGATGGTGCAGATGTATTCACCAAACAAGAACACTATCTAATGGATTACAGTAAGCCTGCTGGTAAGCAATGGACTTACAAAGCCTACACCTTAAATGCTTTCAAATATCCTCAAGATCCCCGTCTGCATACATCGCCAGATGGAACCTTTGTTCGCCGCATCCAAGGGAAGCCGTTTTTGTTCCTCACAGATATGTATAACAGCTTCCTGCAAATATATCGTTTTAATCCAGGCACAGATGGTAAAGTAGCTATACCAGCAGGAATGTTTGTCGGTAGCAATGGCGCTGATAAACCATTTATCACCGGAAATTGGCCACCGTATCAACCAGAAAAAGGGGAATGGATCTGGCGCGATCGCAACGGTAATGGCAAATTTGAAAAGAACGAATATGATACCAGCAAAGATTATCCTTATATCGGCGGCTGGTGGGTAGACAGCAAAGGAGATGTTTGGAAAGCTTTACGAACAGAAGATGGCATTCGCCACTATCCTTTACAGGGAATAGATCCTAAAGGCAACCCCATCTACAGCTATAGTTCGATGGAAAAGCAAACTACTCCCAACATATTTAACGACTTGCGGCGGATCGAATATTTCCCCGAAACAGATAGTATGTATTTGTCAGGCTTTACAGTAGCTCACCCTGCATTCGGTGACGATGCTGGAGTTGCTGGATCTGAGATTGCCCGTTTTGACAATTGGAGTAAAGGAAATCGTACTCCTCGTTGGCGGATTGTAATTCCTTACGACACCACCGGCAAACGCGAAGTGTCCACGGCGGCTATGAGTGTGGCGGGAGATTATGTATTTGCCGTGACAGTTAAAACCGCCGAGGTATATGTCTACAATGCCAAGACGGGAGCACAAGTACAACAGTTAAAACCAGGCCCAGAAGTTGGCGGCGAAAGTGGCTGGATTGATATACCTTACGGTATCCGCGCTTTTCGTCGTTCAAATGGTGAGTATTTGGTATTTGTGGAAGAAAATTGGAAAGGAAAAGTGATTATGTATGAGCTGGCGAGGTGAGTATTTACAGCAGGGCAATAATATTTGGTAATTAAATTCAACTATAGCGGTTCCCACTCATATGCGGTACGATATTACATCGCAAGGTGTAGCTAGTGGCAGCAGTAATTCTGTTGCGTAACTTAAGTTTTTGGTAAAAGTTATTCACAGCGGGATACGGTATGGGTTCGAGTACCGAGGCCCCTTCGCTGACTACATTCATGACCCGAACAGCGTATTCATGACGAAAAAGCTGGCTTGATTCGCTTCTGGAAAGTAACTCCCTAGTTAGGGCTGTAAAGATTATTCCAATAAGGAAAGAATTATGGTAGTTCCTCCTGGAGTTTAGACTAGGCAACAAGAAAAGACTCAGCAACGCTGAGTTGAAAAGAAACAGACTTCAGAGATGAAAATCTACACTACTAAGCAGATTCTGATTGCTCTTTGCGGGGCTTGGTTGTAGTTTTTTTAACTATGGGGTAGCGAATTCTACGTTTACGTGGTTGATCCGTCTTCCAGCCTGGAGACTTTCCGCGAGATTTGGGTGGTTGGGCTGGAGTACCAATCACCGCAAAAACTCCACCCATAGCTTGAGCAACTCTTCCAGGGGTTAATTTTTCGAGAGGCTTCTGCCAAGGTAGAGG
>NZ_WBKL01000104.1:0-37915 GCF_015714705.1 Nostoc sp. NZL
GGGGGGCAGAGGGGGAAAATAAATCTGCTCCCTTGGTTCTTTCCTTGCTCCCTCATATCCCTAGAGACGCGATTAATCGCGTCTCTACCCCAATCTTCTACACCACTACTTTTTCTAAACTCAACTTAGAACGCTTCACTTGCTCAGGAATCGCTACGGGATAATCTCCAGTAAAGCAGGCAGAACAAAAACTATTAGTGTCTTCTCGTGTCGCTTCTAGCATTCCCTCCCAACTGAGATAGGCGAGGCTGTCTACTTCCAGTTGCTTGGCAATTTCCGCTACTGACTTGGTAGCAGCAATCAGTTGATCTTGAGAATCAGTGTCGATACCATAAAAGCAGGGATGAGTTACTGGCGGAGAGGAGATTCGCATGTGTACTTCCACTGCACCAGCTTCACGCAAGGTTTTGACCAATTTACGGCTGGTAGTACCCCGAACAATCGAGTCATCTACAATGATCACTCGTTTACCCGCCAGCACATCTTTGAGCGGGTTGAGCTTCATGCGAATACCTGATTCGCGCATGGTTTGTGTTGGCTGAATAAAGGTTCGTCCAACATAGCGATTTTTAATTAGTCCTTCGCCATAAGCTACACCAGAAGCTTGGGAAAATCCGATCGCAGCAGGGATACCTGAATCAGGAACACCAAAGACAATATCGGCATCTACAGAGGATTCTTTAGCTAGTTGATGTCCTAAGCGCATCCGATAGCTGTACAAACTCTCGTTATGCATGACGCTATCAGGGCGAGCAAAGTAAATCATCTCAAAGATACACAATTTCCGCTGGGGCTGTTGACTCCAATGATAGGAAGCCAAACCTTCTTCAGTAATCCAAACTAATTCGCCTGGTTCTACATCTCGCAGGTATTCGGCTCCAATAATGTCTAAACCACAAGTCTCCGAAGCCAAAACGTAACGAACTGGATTACCAGCCAAAGTGCCAATGACTAGGGGGCGAATGCCATTGGTGTCCCGGACACCCATAACGCCGTTAGGAGTGCCAATAACTAAACTAAAGGCTCCTTGGCAACGATGAAATGCCTGAATTGAACCCTCTAGCCAATCTGCGCCAGCATTGATTGCTTCTGCGATCGCAAAAGCGATCATTTCTGAGTCTGTTGTCGTGACTAAGTTGCATTTTTTCTCAAGCAACTCTTGACGTAACTGCGCTGTATTGACTAAATTGCCATTATGTGCAAGAGCTAATGAACCTAGACGGGTTTCCAGCACTGCGGGTTGGGCATTAACTTTGCGGCTAGAACCTGTGGTGGAATAACGAGTATGACCAACAGCAAGGCTACCAGGCAAATGATCCAAGATGGATTCATTAAAGACTTGAGACACCAAGCCCATATCTTTATGGAGGTGTACTTGTGTACCCTCAAAGGTGGCAATACCAGCTGATTCTTGACCCCGATGCTGGAGGGCATACAATCCAAAGTAGGTCAGTTTAGCAACGTTTTCTCCTGGTGCGTAGATGCCAAAAACACCACAAGCTTCTTCTGGCTTGTCAGGCTGATTTTCATGACTATTGATTGGGTTGTTGGTTTGGTCGGGGTATTCATCCGAAGTGACAGAATGAATCGAAATCATGCTAGCTTTGCTCCTGGTGGGGGGGTCAAGTCACTGGGATTATGTCTATAGATAGTTGCAGCTTTCTTAATAAATCTTTAACCATCTATTAAAACAGTACCCTAATTATGATCAGGGACGTTAATAGTTCTGAGTGATTAGTGCTGAGTTCTGAGTGAAGGCTAAATACCCAGGACTCATCACTCAGGGCTTAGGTACTGGTGTGGATGGCGAGACGCCTAGCGATCGCGTGGGAATAGCGATCGTTCATATCTTCGATCCTAACTTTGATTAAGGCTTGGTTATCAGTAGTGAAAACCCCCAAACCGATCTCATAATCACAAACCGTACCCACTCTTTGCCATTCTTGACCCAGATGTTCCTGTAAGTATGATTCCCAAATTTCTTGTTGTGCTGATGCTACAGAAACTAAAATCCTGGTACCACCTTCGGCAAACAACAACTCATCAAAGCGAGATATTGACTGGGTTGGTGGGATTTCTAAATTGATTTCAGCACCAAGGTTGCCAGCAATACAACATTCTGCTATTGCGATCGCCACTCCCCCCTCAGCAGAATCATGGGCTGAGCGTACCCAACCATTACGAATTCCTTCACGGCAAACTTTCTGGACGCGGCGTTCTAAGTCAAAATCTATCCGTGGCGGTTTTCCGGCAACAGTATTGTGGATAGTGGCTAAATATTCCGATGCTCCCAAACTGATTTTGGATGCCAGAGGCAATCCGAGAAGATAAATCACATCGCCGGATGCTTGCCAACCTTGACCACAAATTTTGGTGATATCGGGAATCAAGCCTACCATACCCACTACTGGGGTGGGATAAATTGGTTGTGGGATGCCTTGAGAATCAAGAGTTTCATTGTACAAAGAGACATTACCCCCTGTGACGGGAGTTGCCAATTCTCGACAACCTTCTGCCAAACCGCGACAAGCTTCTGCCAATTGCCAGTAACCAATCGGTTTTTCTGGAGAGCCAAAATTCAGGTTATCTGTCACCGCCAGAGGTTCTGCACCCACACAGCTAAGATTGCGTGCAGCTTCTGCTACCACTGCCTTAGCTCCTTCGTAGGGGTCAAGATAAACATAACGAGGATTGCAATCTACCGTTGCCGCCACCCCTAATTTTGAATTTTGGATTTGGGATTTTAGACTTTCCTGCGGAACGCTACGCGAACGGCTACGCTCAGTCGAACGATTGGGGATTTCTTCAAGCGGGCGCAAGCGCACCACAGCTGCATCTGCACCACCTGGCAGTATCACAGTATTGTTCTGTACTTGATGGTCATATTGACGATATACCCAGTTTTTAGATGCGATCGTGGGTGTATCGAGCAAAGTTAGCAAAATATCATTCCAACTTTCCACGCCTCCTTGGAGTTCTATTCCAGCAGTTGTGCAAGCAGGTAAGGAATCAGGAGTCCATTCCCAAGCTTGACGGGCATATTCTGGCGGTTCTGCTAACAATTCCCGTTCATATAGTGGGGTATTCTCAGCCAAAGCCTCAGCGGGAATTTCTGCTGCTACTGCACCTTGAAAGAGAATCCGCACGATGGGTTCAGCGATGACAGTACCGGCAACAACGGCTTGAAGTCCCCAACGATGGAAAATGTCGATTAATTCCTGCTCACGCCCCTTGTGGGCAACGAACAGCATTCGTTCTTGAGATTCCGAAAGCAGATATTCATAAGGAACCATCCCCGTTTCTCTTGCGGGAATCTTATCTAAATCTAGTTCAATTCCCACACCGCCTTTTGCCGCCATCTCTGAGGTAGAACAGGTGATCCCCGCTGCTCCCATATCTTGGGCTGCAACAACTGCACCTGTCTTAAAGGCCTCTAAACAAGCTTCAATTAACGACTTTTCCAAAAAGGGGTCGCCCACTTGCACAGCAGGGCGATCGTCTATTGACTGATCACTCAATTCTGCGCTGGCAAAACTAGCGCCTCCCATGCCGTCGCGCCCAGTAGTGGAACCAACATACAGCACGGGGTTGCCTAAGCCAGATGCTCCAGATTTGACGATTTCTGGTGTTTCCATCAAACCTAGTGCCATAACGTTCACCAGAGGATTACCAGAGTAAGCAGAGTCAAAGTAGACTTCACCGCCAACGGTGGGTACTCCCACACAATTACCATAATGGGCAATTCCTGCTACTACACCGCTAAACAGCCGTTGGGTTTTGGCATCTTCTAGGGAACCAAAGCGCAGTGAGTTTAATAGGGCAATGGGACGCGCACCCATTGTAAAGATATCTCTGAGAATGCCTCCTACTCCCGTTGCGGCTCCCTGAAAGGGTTCAACCGCTGAGGGGTGGTTGTGGGATTCAATCTTAAAAGCTAGTTGCAGTCCGTCGCCCAAGTCTACAACACCAGCATTTTCACCAGGACCCACGAGGATGCGGGGCCCCTCAGTGGGAAATTGTTTGAGTAGAGGTCGGGAATTTTTGTAACAGCAATGCTCTGACCACATTACCCCAAACATTCCCAGTTCAGCTTTGTTGGGATGACGCCCTAACCGACGGACAATTTCTGTGTATTCTTCTGGCTTTATACCTTCTGCGGCGATTTCTTGGGCGGAAAAGGCTGGTTTTGAGCTTGCAGTCATGGAAGTAATGCACTCTGGGGGGACAGAGCATTATTCTATCGATTTACTTGCCTTGTAGATGCAGTTCTAAAAATGCAGATAATTCTTCTTTGGATATTTCTTTCTGAACTACTCGAATCACCAAGTTATAAGCTTGCTCTTGGGATAAGTTCAAACTGTAGCCGTTTAAGGTTATGAAGGTATCCATAACCGCAAATGCAGTGCGTTTGTTGCCATCAATAAACGGATGGTTCATCGCTAAATGGTACAGGTACGCTGCTGCTTGCTCGTGAATTGTAGGATAGAGAAGTTCGCCGCCAAAAGTAGCTTGAGGTTGTGCCAGTGCTGAATCTAGCAAACCTTCGTCTCTGACACCAGATGTTCCACCAAAGCTGTTTATCTCATCTTGGTGAATGTCTAGGACTTGAGAAATAGAAAGAAATCTAGGAGTCTGCAAGTCGACGGTAAACCTCCTGCCATTTCTGTTTAGAAGCTAAGTAAGCCTGCCATACTTCTTCATCTGAGGCAATCTGATTTGAGGAAGTATTTTCTAATTTGTCTTCTTTTTGGTCAATCTCGCGGAAAGATTGGGCGAAATCAGGAATATTTAATAATACTTTTTCAGTAACTTGCTTTTCTTCTGTTTCTTGCAAATAAGCCAGAAACGCAACTGCTAATCGCAACTTTTCAATAGAAAGTTGACGCAAGCGGCTTTCGGCTTCTGATAAATAAATGCTGTGCTTTTGTTCTATTGCCATCGTTACCCCAAGCTAGGTTCGTTGCCAGTTGTGAATCAGTTTTGCCTCTAACTCTAGCTTATCGCGCTATTGTGATTTACTCAATCAAGGCAACTGCAAAAACACTGAAATTTCTAGCCAATTAAGCTGAAGGGGTATAATTTGGGTAATTTTACTATTATTACAAAAAAGGCTTGTTTGTAGAATTAAGATTAACTAAATGCAACAATATTGAAGTAGTAAAATGAATTTTCCTATAATCTTTATTCAGGCTTGTCACAGTCCTAATCCATTGGAATGGACTATTGTTATTGCTATAGTTGGCGCAATTTTAGCTGGTTCGGGTATAGCTGCTACTGGAATTATTTCTATTTCAAGTACAGTAATAACAATGCTTATAGCAGGAGCTAGTATGGAGACAATATCAGCAGCAGTAGGAACAATGTTGAATACAATTTATGCAGCCACCGCATCAGTTCAATTAGTAGCTATGTTGGTGAATGGCATTAAAAGTATTTTGGGATCCTAATTAATTTATGTTGCAAAGCGTAATGCCTACGGCGGCAAGCTACGCACTTATACTTTTGGATAAATTATTTAAGCGCGATATTTAAAGATAACTTACTTAAGTAAAGCTAGTGCGATTTTCAACTTTGTATTTTGCGGATATATACTTAAACTCAGAGATTATTCGGGTATATGCAGTTTAGATGTAACAATCAAGTGACGAGAATCACACATATCTATGATTAGGATCGTCTCCCTGCGATCGCTAACTAGGCATAATTAATGACAACTGAACTCTAGCCGAGTCATTAATAGGGAACACACTTAATTGCCGACAGCCTTAATCAAGGACTGTCGGTTTTTTATGTCTATATGTCCTTCATCCTTTGAGAAATGCCCCATAACTATAGCCAATAAAATTTCCCCACAACTGGTTGGTAACTTGACAAAGATTTTGCCACAGCCACTACCAAATGTGGGGAGGGTATGATCAAATTGGGTATCTTATGCCTATCGAGCGCTAATATCTTGCACTCACTCTAGTAGACCGGAAGTATACTCCTAGAACCAGCACATACTTTGATTAAGACATCGCTTGAATGATGTAATCAAAGTAGGGTGCTGCTTCGGCAGCGTCTTCCGCACTCAGTAAGCTAAGGGAAGCTGTTTTGAGGGAATTGATCGCTTCTACCATTCCAGGCACAGGAACGCCCAATGAGTTGTACATTTCCCGCACACCAATCAAACCAATTTTTTCAATTGGTTCTTTGTCACCGGCAAGCACACCATAAGTAATCAGACGTAAGTACCAGCCAAAATCACGGATACATAGAGAGCGCTGGCGTTCTCCGTAAGCATTACCTCCAGGGGAGATAAAGTCAGGACGCTTCTGCCAAAGTTGTTTGGTTGCTTCCTGAACTATCTTTTTTTCGTTTTCGGCTAAGGTAGCCGCAATCCTCGTCCTTTGTACGCCGGTTTGCAAAAAGTCTTTGATATTTTTAAGTTCGCCACTGCTGGGATAACGCAGTTCGTCGTCGGCTTTGAGAATAACTTGGCTAATTACAGTCATGATTATTGAAATCACCTGAAATATTATCTGTTAGTTTAGCGAGTCGGAGGTACACAAGTGAAGAGAGATGATGGATATGAGGGAGCAGGGAGCATAGGGAGAATTAATAACTTTTGACTCTTGACTCTTGACTTTTGACTCTTGATTAATAACTAATGACTAAAATAATTTGGCAGCAGGGTGAATTAATTGAAGTAACGATCGCTAACTTGAGTGATACAGGCGATGGTGTGGGACGCGCTGATGAGCGTGTAGTGTTTGTCCCAGATACTGTCCCAGGCGATCGCGCCATTGTCCGCTTGGTACATGTTAAACCTAAATACGCCCACGGGAAGCTCCAGCAGCTATTAGAGCCATCCCCCCACCGTATCCGACCTAGTTGTATTGTGGCGGATAAGTGCGGTGGTTGCCAGTGGCAGCATATTAATTATGACTACCAGCTAGTAGCCAAGCAAAATCAAGTTATCCAAGCAATGGAGCGCATTGGCGGTTTTGTCCAACCACCGGTAGATCCGGTAATCGCCGCCCCTTCTGCTTTGGGCTACCGTAATAAATCTACATATCCTCTGGGCATATCGGCAACGGGACAAGTACAAGCTGGTTACTACCAGAAAGGTAGTCACCAATTAATTAACTTAAATCAATGTCCAGTCCAAGACTCACGATTGAATCCCTTACTTGCCGAAGTTAAGCAGGATATCCAACAACGGGGTTGGCGAATCTATGACGAACAGCGTCATCAAGGACAAATTCGCCATCTTGGTTTACGCATTGGCCGACACACTGGAGAAATGTTGCTGACTTTGGTAGTGAAAGACTGGAATTTATCAGGAATCGAAACCCAAGCCCAGGAATGGTTAAAGCGTTATCCGCAGTTAGTGGGAGTGTCGCTCAACCGCAATAGCGATCGCACAAATGCTATCTTTGGATTAGAAACCCGTTGCATCGCTGGAGTCCCTCACCTGCGTGAATATTTTGCTGGACTGGAATTTCAAGTGCGCCCAGATACATTTTTCCAAGTGTATACAGAAACCGCAGAAGCACTATTGCAGGTCATTCAATCAGAACTCAATCTTCAAGGGCATGAGTTGCTAGTTGATGCCTACTGTGGTATTGGGACTTTAACTTTACCCCTCGCCAAAAAAGTCCGTCAAGCTACAGGATTAGAGGTGCAACCAGCAGCAGTGGAACAAGCTATTTTGAATGCCCACCGCAACGGAATTGAGAATGTGACATTCCAAGTTGGGGCAGTAGAGAAATTGCTTCCAAAAATGGGCACAATACCAGAAGTAGTAATACTCGATCCGCCACGTAAGGGGTGCGATCGCGCTGTCATAGACACTTTACGGCAATTGAAACCATCTCGGATTGTTTACGTCAGCTGTAAAGTAGCCACCCTTGCTCGTGACCTGAAATTACTTTGTCAAGATGGGCAATATACTATCACACGAGTGCAACCTGCTGATTTTTTTCCTCAAACGGCTCATGTTGAAGCTGCCGCCTTTCTTGTGCTATCACATTTGCACAAGGATAGTAATTCCTTTACAAAAACTGAAATTTGAAATTTTTAGTCTAGTGCATACTAAAGATGCTAAAATTGAATTAAGCTGAAAATAAAAATTCATTTTGTTTAAATAAATTCAAGTTGCATAGGTTCTTAGAGATATGAATTGGATTGTGTAAATGACTAATCGGCAATTAACTAGAGTATGCCAATACTCTGTCAAATTACTAGCATCTTTATAAGTTGCTGAATCCATTATCAAAACTATTCTAGCCGTAGTATTATCTAAGCAATCCCAATTCATACTGTAGAACTAATGCTCCCTAGCATTTTCAAAATTTAGTTTTAAAGACGCAAGTTTGAAGGCAGCATGACCACCTCAAGTTTTATCAGGGTGCCTGTAATAGCAAACTGATGTCTAGCTAACTGAAAGCTATGGGGTTTCTCTTGTGATTACTATTTCACTCCGTCCAGTTGGACGTTATTGGGGCACTATTAGTTTTGCCTCAACCCTCTACCTTTGTCCAATACTAGATTTATTGTTGGCAGAAATTCCAGCAAAATTACAATCCGAACTGCGGCTAGGACTTCAAGAAGCCTTAGTAAACGCAGCTAAACATGGCAATAATCTTGATCCAAGTAAAACAGTTGTAGTTCGTTTTTCCTTAATAGATAATCAATATTGGTGGATAATATCAGACCAGGGTAGCGGCTTTACTCCTTCATCTACTAGTGATGAAGAACCAACAGACTATTTACCACCAGATGAATCAGAAAGTGGTCGTGGTTTATGTCTTCTCCACCAAATTTTTGATCAGGTAGAGTGGAACCGCAAAGGCACAGAATTGAGGCTTTGTAAACAAATGGAAAATCGTCCCCGTTTATCTCTGCGACTGTAACTTAATAAGGAGTTAGGAGTTAATAATTTAAAACTTTTAACTCCTCACTCCTAACTTTTAACTTTTTCCGTGAGTTGGACAGGGAGGGGCAGAAATGGAGCGATCTAACCAACCAATTGCCTGTTCTAATCTAGCTTGAGCTTCTTGTGGCTGATTCTTTAAAAGATACACAATAGCTGCCGCCACTTGTTCATTAGCGCGGGAATTGCGGTTAGACTTGAGGCGATGCCAATCGTTA
The DNA here is from genome assembly GCF_015714705.1 of Nostoc sp. NZL. NCBI lineage: Bacteria > Bacillati > Cyanobacteriota > Cyanophyceae > Nostocales > Nostocaceae > Nostoc > Nostoc sp. NZL. The sequence goes on from NZ_WBKL01000104.1 coordinate 9,136, forward strand.
GGGGAAATGCTCAGTCTTTCCATGAGGGCTTGAGCTAGTTCCAGAGTACTAAGTTCATTCAGTTGACTGGTTTTCGGCAGCTGGGTAGATTGGGACATAACTATTGGCACATTTGCATTTACTTCTACTGTACTACTTGTAAATGAAGCCGCCTAAACAATCACAGCCGTCAGCAGAAAATCAAGAACCAGATTTTGAACAAGAATTAGAGGAAGTAGAGCGATCGCTCCTATCCTTAAAAGAACGTTACGATCAAGTGCAACGCGATCGCCAACAACAGGCACAATGGCAACAGCGCCGCGATCAACTAAAGCACAATAAATTTCAGACACCAGAAATCAAAGCAGAGTTACGGCAAATTCAACAGCAGTTGGAAATGCTAGAAGTGAACTTAGAAAGCCAGTTATTTTCTTGGCGTAGCCTCAAAAAACCTTTCTGGCAAGTCGTCCGCTTTGGTGGAATGGGCGTTATCATAGGCTGGATATTAAAGTCTTGTGCTGGATAAATATGGTAAATCGACGGATTGCAGAAATATTGCGAAGTGGTCAACCTGACGAGTCCCTCCAAGTTCAAGGCTGGGTACGGACAAAGCGCGAGTCCAAGGGGTTTGCTTTTATTGAAGTCAATGACGGCTCATCACTAGCTAATTTGCAAGTCGTCATTAATCAAGATTTGCCAGATTACGAAGCTATATTGAAAAAACTGAATACAGGTGCTGCTGTCGAAGTTACAGGGGTACTAGTGGCTTCTCTTGGTAAAGGACAACGAATTGAGTTGAAAGCCGAGTCCGTGAAAGTTTATGGAGAAGCTGATCCCGATACATATCCCCTGCAAAAGAAACGCCATTCCTTTGAGTTTCTGCGAACCATTGGACATTTGCGATCGCGCACTAATTCCTTTGGTGCAGTTTTCCGCGTCAGAAATGCTTGTTCGACAGCAATTCACCAATTTTTTCAACAAAGAGGCTTTTTGTGGGTACACACACCCATCATCACTGCTAGCGATTGCGAAGGCGCGGGTGAATTGTTTAGCGTTACCAGTCTAGATTTAAAGAATATTCCCCGCACAGAAAACCAAGCAGTAGATTACAGCCAAGACTTTTTTGCTAAACCCACATATTTAACAGTTAGCGGCCAGTTGGAAGCAGAAGTAATGGCGATGGCGTTTAGCAACGTCTACACCTTTGGCCCTACCTTCCGTGCAGAAAATTCCAACACCTCCCGCCACTTAGCAGAATTTTGGATGGTTGAGCCAGAAATGGCTTTTTGTGACTTAGAAGGCGATATGGATCTAGCTGAGGCGTTTCTCAAACACATTTTTCAATATGTGTTAGAAACTTGCCCAGAAGATATGGAATTTTTCAATGAACGCATTGATAAATCTGTGTTGGCAACAGCCGAAAATATTATTAATAATCAGTTTGAACGCTTAACTTACACAGAAGCCATCAAACTCTTAGAAAAAGCTGATGTGAAATTTGAATATCCTGTAAGTTGGGGTTTAGATTTACAATCAGAACACGAACGCTACCTAGCTGAACAATTATTTAAAAAGCCTGCGATCGTTACAGATTATCCAGCGCAAATCAAAGCATTTTATATGCGCTTGAATGACGACGAAAAAACTGTCCGTGCAATGGATATTCTCGCACCTAAAATTGGCGAAATTGTCGGCGGTTCTCAGCGTGAAGAACGCCTAGAAGTATTAGAACGCCGTGTGTTAGCGCAGGGGTTAAAGCCAGAAGATTTGTGGTGGTATCTTGATTTGCGTCGTTATGGTACTGTTCCACATGCAGGTTTCGGGCTAGGTTTTGAACGACTCGTGCAATTTATGACGGGTATGGGAAATATTCGTGATGTGATTCCTTTTCCGCGTACACCACAAAGTGCTGAATTTTAGTTTAAATTTTAGACCTCTTATCGCCTCTACACAAACCTATTCCGTCTGCGCGGATTAATAAAAACATTGAAACCCGCGAATGCGGGTTTTGTTTGTATGGTCACATATTTTCTAAAACGATTAATTAAAATTAAGATTTTTGAATCTCCTCTTGTAAAACTTCAATTTGCTCAACAGATAATTCCGTAACTTGAGCAATTTGCTCTAAACTTATTCCAATTCGCAACAAATTTAAAGCCAACTTTCTTGTTGTTTCTGCTTTGCCTTTAGCTTGTCCTTTCGCTTCGCCTTCTTCTAAAATTTGTTGATAAATGACTGATACAGGTTTTGGACAATTGGGATTTATAAAATAGGTAATTACACAGAAGTAAATATCCTAAAAAATCGATTTTTATCGATATCTAAAAAGAGCGATAAATCTATAAGGTTCTATTAATAGAGTTCCCTAAAATTTTTACATAGTAACATATATAGCAGTTCTCACTTCAGTATTAAATTTCATACATAATAAATTAGGGTTACAACAATTGTTGTAACCCTACAGATTCGCTATATTCAATGTGCTCGAAAGCCCTTATAGAATAACAATTAACCTCATAACTACCGAATTATGAGCAATTCTTCACATTTACTACATCTAGATTAATGGTTTGCAAAGGTAAATACTTTCTTGCTTGCCTACGTGGGATAAGTGACGCTAGTGTTAAAAGAATTGTGCAAAGTAAAACCTCCATCCCAGAAGTCGAGTAGGAAGCTAGAATGGCAATTCCAAATAAACAAGTAAAATCTAATACTGATATTTTAGATAATAGACGCACCCAAACTCGCATCCAAGTTCGCATTCCTAAAGACTTGCATGAGGAACCAGTCATTTCACGACTGGTTTCTCACTATGGGGTCATAGTCATTATTGCTGATGCTCAGGTAAGCGCAAACGTGCCACAATATAGCTGCTTCGATCTGGAACTGCGAGGTACTGTTTCCCAGATTGAAAGCGCCCTAACTTACCTAGATGAACTGGATTTAGAAGTTTTGCACCAATCCAGCCCTGAAGAAGATGGTTGGTAGATTTAGTTAGGAGTTAGAAGTTAGGAGTTAAAAAATTCATAATTCATAACTCCTAACTGTTAACTATTAACTTTGTTTAAGCCATTTGATTTTCAATCGCCCACCGCGCTAGTTCAGTGCGGTTGTGGAGATTGGTTTTGCCCAACATATTGGACACATGGCTTTCAACTGTGCGCTGACTAACATTTAGTTCTTCAGCAATTTCCCGGTTAGCTAAACCCCTAGCGACAAACTGGACTACCTTCAGTTCAGTTGGGGTTAATTGCACATCGAAGGGAACTTGGATACGGGAACCGTTTTCGCCTCCTTTTGCTTGGTGTTCTTTCCAACGGATAGTTTGTTTCAGCGAGGATTCAACTTGCGCTACGAGTTCTTCTGGTTCAAAGGGTTTGACCATATAAACATCAGCACCTTTATTCAGACCCTTAACTCGGTCTGCACTTTGTCCCTTAGCTGAAAGGAAAAGAACCGGAATCCAACTGGTGCGTTCGTTTTGCCGGACTTGTTCCACAAAAGTATATCCGTCCATTTCCGGCATCATCACGTCGCAGATAATCATGTCTGGAACATCTTGCTCTAAAATTTCCAGAGCTTCACGTCCATTTTCGGCGGTGATGACTTCGTATCCCCGGAATTCTAAGTAATCCTTCACCAGCAAGATGAGGTTAGGGTCATCATCAATCAATAGAAGTCGTTTGTGATCTTTCATGCTGGGCTCTTTCATAGCAGTGGCACTTGTCGCGCTTCGGTCCATCAAAGTCTTGAATATTTATCCTCTATGGTGGGTTATTTGGAGATGTTGTCCTTTTTCCTACTTAACTTGCCTTTGCTGTCTCGAAGTCTCAAAAATGCCGAGCACTTTCAAGAGACTGGTAGCTCGATAGCAAAAGTCCAGCAAGGATACGTATAGCAGTAGTATCTATAATGCGCTATTATATATCGCATTGAAAGTGGCGGGCGAAAAAACACTGATTAAATAATAATCCTTCTGACTCACAAGTAAGTATTGGCTTAAAGATGACCCTACCTCAAAACCAACCCGCACTTTCTTAAAGCTTACTGCTGTACCATATCCTTCGGTTGTTAAGCCTCTATGAGGTGTTCACAAGAAACTAGGGAAGTTTCTGGCAAAGGATGGGTTAAAAATGCATATTCTTCTACCACCTTATTGCCTATTAAGTGTTCTTGGATGATCCGCTCAATAACTTCCGGGCTTGCTTGGCGATACCAGACACCATCAGGGTAAACCACCATTATGGGTCTAGAACAACAAACGCGCAAGCACTTGGCTTTAGTTCTATAGACGCAAATGGGATGACTCTGTTGCGGCTCATCAAGTTTTAACTCTTTAAGCTGCTTTTTTAAGTATTCCCAGGATTCCAGACTAGCTCGTTTTGAGCAGCAGTTAGCAATTGTCTGGTCAGCGCAAATAAAAATGTATCGCTGAATTTTTGCAAGTCCTAAAATTTCTACGCAATTACTCAGGGCTTTATGTTCTAGAGATTTAGTGGCTTTGGGGATTTGATGGCTGGACTGGATCACTGTATTGTTACTTATCGAGCGGCTCCCTGATTACAGTTCTATAACAATTTCCAAGCTTTGCAAATAAAGTTGACCATAAAAAAATATTCGGAACTTACGGAACAGACCCTGAAAGATAGAAATAATTAAGCATTTATACTTAAGTACATCTATGAGCCTCTAGTTCGGGAACCCGTACTCAAAGAATTCTTGCCATCGGACGCTACTTTTCGGTAGATTAGCACTCAGGAGTCGAGAGTGCTAAACTCTAAGGGAAAGAAATAATATGGCAGCTTTATCTTTAAGCGTTTCTACAGTTAAACCTTTGAGCGATCGCGTTTTCGTAAAAGTGAACGCCTCTGAGGAAAAGACCGCAGGTGGTCTGTATTTGCCCGATACCGCCAAGGAAAAGCCACAGGTAGGGGAAGTAGTTGCCCTTGGTCCTGGTAAGCGTAACGATGACGGTAGCCGTCAAGAATTGGAAATTAAAGTCGGCGATAAGGTGCTGTACTCTAAGTACGCTGGCACTGACATTAAGCTCGGCACCGAAGAATATGTACTGCTTTCTGAAAAAGATATTTTAGCAGTCGTTATTTAGTGGGCAATGAGGAATAGGGAAGAGTTTTCCCGATACCCAATGCCCAATTCAAGAAAAAATTGACCTAATCCCGGAATTTAGACACCTATGGCAAAGCGCATTATCTACAACGAAAACGCCCGTCGCGCCTTAGAACGAGGCATTGACATCCTGGCTGAGGCTGTAGCTGTTACCCTTGGCCCCAAAGGTCGTAACGTAGTCCTAGAAAAGAAATTTGGTGCACCGCAAATTGTTAATGACGGTGTAACGATCGCCAAAGAAATCGAATTAGAAGACCATATTGAAAACACTGGTGTAGCTCTGATTCGTCAAGCTGCTTCTAAGACCAATGATGCTGCGGGCGATGGCACCACCACTGCTACCGTTTTAGCTCATGCGATCGTCAAAGAAGGCTTGCGCAACGTTGCAGCTGGTGCTAACGCAATTTCCCTGAAGCGTGGTATTGATAAAGCTACTGCCTTTTTGGTAGACAAAATCAAAGAACACGCCCGTCCGGTGGAAGATTCCAAAGCCATTGCCCAAGTTGGTGCGATCTCGGCTGGTAATGACGAAGAAGTCGGTCAGATGATTGCCCAAGCAATGGATAAAGTGGGCAAGGAAGGCGTAATTTCCCTAGAAGAAGGGAAATCTATGTTCACCGAGTTGGAAATCACTGAAGGGATGCGCTTTGACAAAGGCTACATCTCTCCCTATTTCGCTACCGACCCTGAGCGGATGGAAGCGGTTTTTGATGAGCCTTTCATACTGCTGACCGATAAGAAAATTGCCCTAGTACAAGACCTCGTACCAGTGTTAGAGCAAGTAGCTCGTGCTGGTCGTCCTTTGGTGATTATCGCCGAAGATATTGAAAAAGAAGCTTTGGCAACCTTGGTAGTAAACCGTTTACGCGGTGTGCTAAACGTGGCTGCTGTTAAGGCTCCTGGCTTTGGCGATCGCCGCAAAGCACTACTAGAAGACATTGCTGTTTTAACTGGTGGTCAACTAATCACCGAAGATGCTGGTTTGAAGCTAGATAACACCAAGCTGGATAGCCTGGGTAAAGCTCGCCGGATCACCATCACCAAGGACAGCACCACAATTGTTGCCGAAGGTAACGAAGCTGCTGTTAAGGCTCGTGTAGAACAGATTCGTCGTCAAATCGATGAAACCGAATCTTCTTACGACAAAGAGAAATTACAAGAGCGTCTTGCTAAACTCTCTGGTGGTGTTGCTGTAGTGAAAGTGGGTGCAGCAACCGAAACCGAAATGAAAGACAAGAAGTTGCGCCTAGAAGACGCTATCAACGCTACCAAAGCTGCTGTGGAAGAAGGTATTGTTCCTGGCGGTGGTACAACTCTGGCTCACCTTGCTCCTGAATTGGAAGTTTGGGCAAAGAGCAATCTTAAGGATGAAGAGTTGATTGGTGCGTTGATTGTCGTTCGCGCCTTACCTGCACCTCTGAAGCGGATTGCTGAAAACGCCGGTCAGAATGGTGCTGTGATCGCTGAACGCGTGAAAGAGAAAGACTTCAACGTTGGCTACAACGCTGCGACAAACGAATTCGTCGATTTGTTAGCTGCTGGTATTGTTGACCCTGCTAAGGTGACTCGTTCTGCTCTGCAAAACGCTGCTTCGATCGCTGGTATGGTGTTGACAACCGAATGTATTATAGTTGACAAGCCTGAGCCTAAGGATAGCGCTCCTGCTGGCGCTGGCGCTGGTGGCGGCGACTTCGATTACTAATACTCTGTAGTTCCATAATAAAACAGCTGCTTCCCTTGTGGAGGCGGCTGTTTTTTTGTGTCAAGATTCAGGTGTTTCAAACGAGAAAATAACGAAATGGAAGATTACCAAGCTGCTTTTATGCAACGTCACCTTGATACTGAAATTTTATGTAGAAAAGAATCGGAAAGAAGAGTAGCCGCTATGCACTTTGGAGGTGTAACCATTGAGTGTTTATTAAAAGCAATGATTTTTGCTACCTTAGCAAAGGGTGCAACTCAGGAATGGAAGACAGATTCTACTAATCCTGGGCATACTATTACTAATCCGGGACATAGTTACATAGAAGCGTTAAATCGGCACAATCGACTTAAATCTAGAATTGCTAATTTTCCTGAAGTGCGAAAATGGCTTAATGAAGTGGAAAATCCAAATAGCCAAAATTTTATAGATATGCGTTATTGTGGCCTTGAGCCTGATGATGAAAGTTACAAGCGCTGGTTAAAAGCTTATCAGAATCTCAAGGGGTGGTTACAAAAGCAAGCTACTCAACTTTAAAGAGGTGTCAAATGCAAGAAAATTGGCAGGTTTTGCTAAAGAAAGAAATTACAAACCAATATGTGCATAATTCACAAGAATGGGTTGATTTAAATATTTCTACATCAGGTTTATTGAATTTGACTATTGTAAGCGATCGCTTTATTAATTTATCTATTCCTCAGCGGAAAGAACAAAGTTTTAATTTACTTAAATCACAAGTTCCTCATTTATCTCCTGGGTTTATTTCCTTATATACACCTCAAGAAGCAGATTCACTAAATCTTTCAGCACCGCAGGCTTTTAATACAGCTTCAGTGCGAACTTGGCAAGATTTAGCAATTCAAGCAGCAAATCCGCAAAATCAACCTCAACTTCCCCAGGCTGAACCCAGTTTACCCAGAACTGTAACCTTTTATTCCTTTAAGGGAGGAGTCGGTCGAACTACTGCATTAACCCATGTTGCCTCGATTTTGGCAATGCGTGGTCTTAAAGTCGTAGCTGTGGATTTAGATTTAGAAGCACCTGGCTTGAGTACGGCATTCAACCTCAAGCCACAACCAAAGTATGGAATAGTTGACTATTTTTATGAGCGTTCCTACTTACCAAAAGACGTAGAACCAAGTATTTCAATTGCTGAAATATTTGGTGAAGTGAAAATCTCTAACGCCACAGGAAGATTATTTGTTGTTCCTGCTGGTTGTCTTAATCTTGATTATGTCTCCAAAGTTGATGATCTTCATGCTACTACTAGTATTGATGGAGATCAAAGTCTTTGGTCTATTTTCAAACGTGAAATTTACGAACAATTAAAACCTGATATTATCTTAATTGATTCGAGAACCGGAATCAATCAATGGGGAGCTTTATCATTAATTCAAGCAGCTGACGAAGCAATTGTATTTCTTTTTCCTAATGAGCAAAATAAACAAGGAATAGAACTGCTAATACAATCACTACAATGGATAAAAAAATTATCCATTAATTTTGTTTTTTCTCCTGTTCCTGATGTTACTGAGATTGGTTTATCAAAAGTAAAACAAATTTGGTACTCATTGCTGAACAGATTAAATACGGTAACAAATGAAAACTATGAAACAGATGAAGATGAGCCAGATTTAGATAATTCACAAACTCCAATAGAAAAACTTTTAGTAGTCCCTTATCTTTTGCCAATCGCTTTGGCTGACAGCTATCCTGTACAAGGTATGCAAGATTACTACACAAAAATTGCTAACTTAATTGATGAAAAAACTGATGAACTCAAACGTAGCAATGTTTTAAATACAATAGATCATCGGTGGGATATTATTGAAAGTCTGCAATTTCCTGAAGTAAATGCTGCTGATCCAAGACAAGATTTGAATCTACTATTTCAACGTACTACTGATTTTGAAAGATTTTTAGACGATACAACCTGCCTAATTAGAGGGCGAAAAGGCACAGGAAAAACCGCACTTTATTGGCTTTTTCTAAAACACAAAAGTGTTGCTCAAAAACTAGCTCATGGACGGTTAGATAATACTGTATTTTTGTCAGCACATGGGAGATTTCAGGAAAGTCGTCCAACTCGTGATGAATTTCAAATCATCCATGAAACTTTACAACAAAATAGAGGTACATGGGAAGCTTTTTGGAGAGCTTATTTACTACTTAGATGTCATCAGGAAAATTTGTTTAACTTTCCTAAAGGAAAGAAAAGCGCAAAGTATAGTGAATTGAGGAAAATTATTAATAATTTACCTAAAGAAAGATGGCAGTCTGAATCTACTCAAGTTTTGTTAGAATTATCTACTAACTCTGAACTCCGCCTCATAGTTAAAGATGCCATAGATATTCTGCTTAATGAAGAAGCCAAAAATAATTCTCAAAAACTGTGGTTTCTTTACGATGATTTAGATGAAGATTTTCCTGAAGTAGGAGGAATTAGACAGCAAGCACTCACTGGATTATTTCAATTAGTACAATCTTGTGATGCTAACAGATTAACAGAAATTAGATTTAAAATTTTTTTAAGAGAAGATATATGGAATCGTTTAAGTTTTGACAATAAAAGTCATTTTACTGGACGGGATATTATCTTACAGTGGACTAGGATTGATTTTTTACGATTAGCACTTCGTCAAGCAATACAATCTGAAGATTTCAAGAATTTGGTTGACCGTATTTCTCCTGTCGCTTTTGAAAGTATTGATCAAGCTACAGAAGAGGCAATTGATAAAGCCTTAGAATTACTGTGGGGAAGTCGTCGCCGAGGTGGAAATAGAGCTAAAAATGTGTCTCGATGGGTTTATGAACGATTAACAGACTCAAGTAGCACTACTTTTCCTCGGAGTTTAAGTATATTACTGAAAGGAGCAAAAGAACAAGAACTAAGCTATAAGGGACAATCATCAAGCAAATTTCGTACAGACCGCCTACTTCAAGGAAAATCCTTAGAATTTGGTTTGAAAAAAGCATCAGAAAAGCGATGTGAAGAAATTAAAGAGGAATACCCTGATTTGACTAAATTTTTTGATTCTCTTAAGGGTAAATTAGCCTTCTTATCTAAAGAACAGTTACAAACAGTATGGCAAGAGTCAGCACATGATATAGCAGACTTTGAAGAATTTGCTTCTTTTTTAAGTGAAATTGGCATTATTGAATGGCGCGAAAAAGAGAAACGCTATAAGGTTGCTGATATCTATGTATATGGTTTTGAAATGGATCGTAGAGGCGCGGTATAAAAACAAATTTTATCGTATCGCTTTTATGAACTACAGCAATCGCACTTCTACTTTTCCATAAAAACCCATGAGCCAAATTTATCCTGAAACAACCCCCTTACATACCTTAAACCCACTCAATCGATTTTCTGACAGAGCAGAGTACTATGTAAAATTTCGCCCAAGTTACCCCGCAGATGCAATTGATATTATCTTGAAAGGATTAGGTGAAAATTCACAACTCGTAGCAGCAGATATTGGTGCGGGTACAGGAATTGCTTCAAGATTGTTAGCTGAACGGGGAGTTAACGTCATAGCCATAGAACCAAATGCGGCAATGCGAAAAGCTGCTAAACCACATCCTTTGATAGAGTTTCGTGACGGAACAGCAGAATTTACCCAACTACCTGATAATTCAGTTGATTTAGTTACTTGTTTTCAAGCTTTCCACTGGTTCAATCCCGAAGCAACTTTATTGGAATTTCACCGCATTTTAAAACCACCAGCACGCTTGGCTGTAGTGTGGAATAACCGCGATCAAGAAGATGCGTTAACTACAGAATATAGCCGAATAGTCCGCGAAGCATCTAATAATCACCCAGCAGAATCTCGAATGCAATCGGTAGAGCCATTGTTAGTTACTCCCTATTTTATTAATATCCGTGAATATAATTTTACTTATAGGCAACAGTTAGATTTAACTGGACTTATTGGACGAGCAATGAGTGTTTCTTACCTTCCGCGTGAAGGCTGGGCATACAAACAGCTTATTAATAATTTTCAAGAATTATATCAGCGTTTTCGTGATGAAAGTGGTTTTATCTATATGGTCTATCGCACTAGTGTACACCTTGGCGAAAAACAATGATAAATTGCAAGTAAAGTAGCAGAGAATGCATTAAATAAATATAAGGTATCTGAACTTTAAACTTGAATTTATAAATGACCTGCAATCCGCAAATAGCAGAAGGTTGGCATGGCAAACTTAATTTAGTCTATGCCGATCGCCAGGGTAAAACCCAATTAATTTACAATCACCAGCAAGCGCCCCTGAAGGTACAACGCCCATTTTACCCAGAAGGGGAAAAAGTTTGTCATAGCGTCATTTTACACACAGCTGGGGGAATGGTGGGAGGCGATCGCTTATCCTCTAACATCCACCTCCAACCGCAAACCCAAGCCTTAATCACTACAGCTGCTGCAAGCAAGATATACCGCAGCAATGGCTTACAAGCTAGACAAACCATCCAGATGCAAGTTGACGCTGGTGCTTGTTTAGAATGGTTGCCGCAAGAGACAATTTTATTTAACGACGCAATTTATCGGCAAGATTTACGGGTAGAATTAGCAACCGGGGCCAGTTGGTTAGGTTGGGAAATTACCCGATTTGGTCGCAGTGCTAGAGGAGAGAAATTCTTGCAAGGTGAATGGCGATCGCACACGGAAATTTGGCAGCGAGATGTTCCCTTGTGGATTGATCGGCAATGGTTACGGGGTAGCGAAGAAATTTTTCACAGTCCCCACGGTTTGGCTGGAAAACCAATAGTAGGTAGTCTAGTTTGGGTTGGTGGCGCAGTTTCAGCAGAAATTGTCGAAAAAACGCGAAATTTATGGAATGGGGAAGGAGAAGCGGGTGTTAGTCGATTACAACATGGATTATTGTGTCGATATCGTGGTGCTTCTACATCTGAGGTTAGAAACTGGTTTATTAATGTTTGGCAGTTGCTGCGAGTTTCTTTTTTAAATCGTGGTAATTGTATACCAAGAGTGTGGCAGCTTTGAACGAACCACGAAGGCGCGAAGGACGCGAAGGAAGAGATAAGAATGCAACTTACGCCGCAGGAAAAAGATAAGCTATTAATTTTTACTGCTGCTTTATTAGCAGAAAGACGGAAAGGAAGGGGTTTAAAACTGAATTATCCCGAAGCGCTCGCTTATATTTCTGCTGCCATTTTAGAAGGTGCAAGAGATGGGCAAACTGTAGCTGAATTAATGAGTTATGGTACGACTCTATTGACGCGAGATGATGTGATGGAAGGAATATCAGAAATGGTGCATGAAGTACAGGTAGAAGCGACTTTTCCTGATGGCACAAAGTTAGTAACAGTACATAATCCAATTCGTTAAGTTTGGAATGAATTTATTATGATTCCTGGGGAAATTATCACACCAGAAGGTGAAATTGAACTAAATTTTGGTCGTCCAACTATAAAATTGCAAGTGTCAAATACAGGCGATCGCCCCATACAAGTTGGTTCCCATTATCACTTTTATGAAGTTAACACAGCCTTAAATTTCGACAGAGAACAAGCGCGAGGAATGCGCCTCAATATCCCCGCAGGAACCGCAGTCCGCTTTGAACCAGGCGACGAAAAAGAAATAACTCTAGTCCCCTTAGTTGGTACTCGCCAAGTCTACGGTTTCAACGCCAAAATTAACGGTTCTCTGTAGCTATGAAAATGGAATGGTACAATGAACCGCCTGTTTGGGAAGTTAAAGATGAAGTGATCGCTATCACTTCCGGCGCAAAAACAGATTTCTGGCGGGAAACTCACTACGGTTTTATTAGAGATAATGGTCACTTTTTTTATCAAAAGATTCAAGGTGACTTTATTACTGAAGTGAAAATCAGCGGACAATATCAGGATTTATACGATCAAGCGGGCCTGATGGTACGTTTAGATGAGTTGAATTGGTTGAAATGTGGTATTGAATTTGTCAATGGCGTGCAACAAGTTAGCGCAGTAGTAACACGCAATTACTCGGATTGGTCTGTTATTCCAATGCCGCAAAATCCCTCTGCAATTTGGGTGCGTGTAACTCGACGCGGCACAGCAATAGAGGTGGAATACTCTTTAAATGGAACTGAATATACAATGCTGCGGCTTGCTTATTTGACTCAAATAGAAACAGTAAGTGTAGGTGTAATGTGTGCCTCGCCTGATGGGAATGGTTTCCAGATGAGGTTTGAAAAATTCCAAATTCGCAGTTTGTGAGGAATAGTTATGAGTTACAGAATGGATCGTCGCGCTTACGCTGAAACCTATGGCCCAACAGTAGGCGATCGCATCCGACTTGCAGACACAGAATTATTTATTGAAGTTGAACAAGATTTCACCACCTACGGCGATGAAGTGAAATTTGGCGGCGGTAAAGTCATCCGAGACGGAATGGGACAATCCCCCATTTCTAATGCCAATGGTGCTGTAGATTTAGTAATTACTAATGCCTTAATTCTCGATTGGTGGGGTATTGTCAAAGCGGATATCGGCATTAAAGATGGCAAGATTTTCAAAATTGGTAAAGCCGGAAATCCTTATATTCAAAATAATGTAGATATTATTATCGGCCCCGGAACTGAAGCCTTAGCAGGGGAAGGAATGATCCTCACTGCTGGCGGTATTGATGCCCATATTCATTTTATTTGTCCTCAACAAATTGAAGTTGCGATCGCTTCTGGGATTACCACCATGCTTGGCGGCGGTACTGGCCCAGCTACAGGTACAAATGCCACTACCTGCACCCCCGGCCCTTGGAATATTTACCGAATGCTGCAAGCCGCTGATGCTTTTCCCGTCAACTTAGGATTTATGGGCAAAGGGAACGCCAGTCAACCTCAAGGACTTGTAGAACAAGTAGCCGCCGGTGCAATGGGGTTAAAACTTCATGAAGACTGGGGAACTACACCCGCAGCAATTGATACATGCCTCAGCGTTGCTGATGAATATGATGTGCAAGTAGCTATTCATACTGATACCCTGAACGAAGCCGGATTTGTCGAAGATACGATCGCAGCTTTCAAGAATCGTACTATCCACACCTACCATACAGAAGGCGCAGGCGGCGGACATGCACCAGATATCATCAAAGTTTGCAGCCAAGCCAATGTTTTACCATCTTCTACCAATCCCACACGTCCTTACACCCTAAACACCTTAGACGAACACCTGGATATGTTGATGGTATGCCATCATCTTGACCCTGCGATCGCCGAAGATGTCGCTTTTGCCGAATCTCGCATCCGCCGAGAAACCATTGCTGCGGAAGACATTTTGCACGACTTAGGCGCATTTAGCATGATTTCTTCCGACTCCCAGGCAATGGGAAGAGTGGGCGAAGTGATAATTCGCGCTTGGCAGACATCTCACAAAATGAAGGTGCAACGGGGAACTCTTAACCCAGAAGGAACAGAGCAAAAAGCAGACAATTTTCGGGCGAAAAGATATGTTGCTAAGTATACGATTAACCCTGCGATCGCTCACGGAATTGCTGAATATGTGGGTTCAGTGGAAGAGGGAAAATTAGCAGATTTATGTTTGTGGCGTCCTGCATTTTTTGGCGTGAAACCAGAGATAGTTATTAAAGGTGGGATGATTGCATGGGCGCAAATGGGCGATGCTAACGCCAGTATTCCCACACCGCAACCAGTGTATATGCGATCGATGTTTGGTAGTTTTGCAGGGGCGCGTCATGCCACATCATTAACTTTTGTTTCGCAAGCAGCTTTAGAGAACGAAATTCCCAGCCAGCTAGGTTTACAAAAAGCAGCAGTTGCAGTTTTTGGAACACGCCAAGTGAGTAAGCGGGATATGAAGCTGAATGATGCACTACCCCACATTGAAGTAGATCCAGAAACATACCAAGTCAGGGCAGATGGTGAGTTGCTGATTTGTGAACCTGCGACAGTTTTACCAATGGCACAAAGGTACTTTTTGTTTTAATTCATGACCGAGCAACTTTCTATTCTGGCTTTGTTTTAATAAGAACATTATCGAAATATACAGCAGCCCCATTATCGCTGCTTCGTAATGAGATAACTCCAATTTTTCCAGAAGTATAAGAGTCATCTTCAAATATCCCGACTCTTTGGCTATTAATCCATCCAATTACCCTTTTTCCAGTGCAAACAACTCTTAATCGATTTATATTATTACCTCGCTTGATGCTAGTGGAATGTTGCCAGCCCACTTTATCTTCCCATCTTTTACTGGCTATGAGCTTTCCCATTGAAAACTCCCCACTACCTTTAATTAGTAAATAATAAAAATTTTGCCCTACACTAGATTTACTTATATTGCTAGTTCGGGCAACTATACCGAATACTGAATCATCAGTTCCATTGACTTTTTTAGCATCAACTGAAAAATCCAAGTCTTTGAATCTCTGATTTTTATCACCCCAAATAGACAGTTTCAAATTATTACTTTTATTTCCAGGATGGAATAAGCCTCCATTCTTTATACTTGATAATGCATCTTTATTCCACTTTTTTGATGGATATTTAAAATCATCGACAAGTACAACATTTGGAAAAAAGTCTATATTATGTTGAAAATTAGCGGTTATCAAGCCAGTTATGAATAGTAGGGAAGCTACGATAATAGCAATTAGATAAACTTTACCTAAATAAGAATATTGTTCTATACGTTTGAGAGATTGAATTAATCCTATAGCTCCACCGACAAAGCAACCCAATACTAACCAACCAATTGCTACTTGTTCAATGCCAATTGCTTTAAGTGGATATGTAGTTAAGTCAGTAATGAGAATAAAGCTTGAACCAAGCCATGCTAGAAGGTTTATTATCCAATTAATGATAAATATAATTAGCCATAAAAGTATTAATAATAAAAATGTTGTTTTGATTAGCCAACCTATAATAATCATTCCTTTACTTGGAGAATATCGCAGGTTATAAACCCATTGGTTACTCCAACTAGATCGATTTTTATAGCTTTCTCTTACTTGACTTATCGAATTGTAAAACATTTCTACTTTTGATTTTAATTGTTCCTTTAATAAATTTAAACAATCACGAAATATAAATGCACAAATAAAGAATACTAGACTACCAAAAATCGAACATATAATCCGCACATCTGGTATCCCAAATATACTCAGATGCAAAAAAGGAAAAAATTCTGGTAAATAAGAAGCTCCAGATACTTCAGGGGGGTATGACAAAACCCAATTATCATCTAAACCTACTGATAAATAGTTACCCAAAATATGGCGGATTAAAAACATGACTAATCCTACAGGGATACAAATCCTAGCAGTTAATGCGGTTATTATGTCCCAATTCAAAGATTTTTTGAAGTAAATGGGTACTTCAAATTCGCCAGTATTTGTTTTTATAGTTATTTCAGTACTATAGTGGCCAGCCTCTAGATTAGTGGTATCTATAGTCAACGAAAATTCTAATAATTTTCCCTGCGAGCTATGCTGTATTATTTCTATCTCATTCATCTTAGTTGAAGCAATTCCTTTAAGTCTTCCGCTAGAAGACTCACAAGTAATTATTAATGTTCTTGGAAAGGAATGCCTACCATGTGAAAGAACTCCCAAGTCTAATTTTTCTGGCTTGCTGATATTTAGTTTTTTAATTTTGTAACTTATAGGAATTCGACAGGTATACTCCATCTCTTTCAAGTCAATGAAAATACTACCTTGATAATCATCCGGTTCAACTTCAAGAGCATCAAAATTAATATCAAATGTTGTGTCAGTAGAGGAATCAAATTGTTCGGGTACACTCAGACCTGGAAGATTAGGATCAATTACATCTCCCCATGCAAACCCACGTTCATTGTTACTAATTTTCAAGGAAAGCTTGTGTTGGTATCCGATGGGAATTTCACCAAGCTCTAGCTTGTTTGGTTCAAAAACAATTTTTGGATATGGAACCCGTTTTAGATGTTTGCATAATCCCCGCACAAACATCTCCAAACCTCTACGCCTCTCCTGCTTGTAGGAAACAGCAATCTTTCGTGACAGATTTGCTAAATCTGTCTCGCTACGTAGGAATAGCCAATCTTCAAGATAAGTACTGTTGAATAAATAATCTTCTGCTATGTCTGAATACTTATCACATAAATAAATTAAATCTACAACTGAAGATGCCTCTTCAAGTTCAAACTTTAAGTTGGTCGGGCCTATAACTTTCTCCAGTTCTCGGTTATAAAGCTCTAGACTGGCATTTAAAAAATTACTATCCTCACTACTTAAGCTGTAGTTGTTTTCCACTGCCCATTTCTGTATATCTTTTAGGTCTTTTCCTCGCAAAAGCCGTGACTCGTCTTGACAGTTAGAGGCTAACCAAGCTGTTATTGCCTCGTGATATAAAGGTGGTCGTAAAAGTGCTAATTCTTTGTTAACCCATCTTTGATCAAAAACATTTTTATAAATGCGGTTGTATGGTTCTAATTTCCCCTGTCGCTTGACTACTAATCCTGTCAACGGCAATTCCTTCTGTTCTAGACTGTCATCAGCTGCTATGTTCTTTTGTTGCAACATTTGCTTATACAGTACTAGCAACCTACCTGTATACTGTTTATTCCTCAGAAGACGATCACGTATCGTCCTAAAATGCTCCGGTTCATCCTGAGATTCCCAATTTTCAATGATTTGCGTTCTCACTAATTCCTCAACTTCTTCTACCTCCGATACCTTGATATTATTTTGTATGAGTTTACAAAGCTTCTGAGTGAGAAATGGTTGCCCACCTGTCCAATCCAAAACTCTTTGAAGAATCGCTTGAGGTTTACTGACCTTATTTACTAATCCCTCAAGTAAAGGCTGAACTTCATGCAATTCAAAGCCTTTCAGTTCAATTGCTTGACCTATATTAAATGGAGTGCGCTTTTTATCTTTTATCAAATCCGAAGGAGTAGCTACTCCTAATAGACAAAATGCCAGGCGTTTGTAAGCTGGTTTATCAACACGCTGGTTATAACAGAACCGGAGCAAAGCAAAAAAATCGTCAGTCGAAAAATTCAAGCTGAGAACGCTATCAATTTCATCTATAAAAATGACAATAGATTGGGAAACTTCAAGTAGCAGAACTTGCTCTATAAACTCCCTTAATCGCTGTACTGAAGAAATATCATCCTGTTCGCGCCACCAATTCCGTAAATTAAACTTTCCTGAAAGCTCAAAACTACTCACTAAACTTCTTACTACACCTATATACCAGTTATCTGGTGTAATATTCTGGCTACCAATTCCCGTCAAATCAATCGCAGCACAAGCAATACCCTCTGCTTTCAGGCGTTGCATAACTTGCACTCGCAAACTAGATTTACCCATCTGCCGCGAGTTCAACACATAACAAAACCTACCACTCCTTAAAGCATCATACAAATCTGTATCTGCTTGTCGTACTACATAACTAGGAGCATCAGCTGGCAGACTGCCACCGACTTGATATTCGTAAGCAGAGTTTTGTTCTATGTTCATCAGCTAACTCTCAAGCGATCGCAAAAATATTGACGATACAAATTACAACGTGGCGTTACATCATTTCCTTGCTGTTGTAATAAGCCCATACTGAGTAGTTTAAAGCATTGTATCGAATCCAACCGAACTGGGCTAGTATTGGCAACTACCTTTTTGATAGCAGCAGCTAATTCTGGACGCTGTTCTAAATTCCACAAATGCCGACGTAAATGGTCGCTATAAGGGCCAGCTTCTGTGGGGGCTGTTTGCAAAAGCAGATTGAGCGTAGTATCCTGTCTGGCAATGTGATAAAGTGCCACTCGTACAAGATAGGGATGTCCTCCTACCATCGCCATGAGTTGTTCAACTTGGGTAAAACTCCAATTGAGTCCATGCCTTTGTGCCAAATCAAGAACCTGTTGGGCGTTAAACTCTGGTAACTCAATTGGCAAGCCTACATTAAACGGCGATTGATTTATATTCATCGGAATATAAACTTCTGTGGAATGCACTACTACCAACCGCAGTTTTTTCCAAATATCGCGGTTTTTAGCATCTTCATGCCAAGCGCGTAACAGCCCAAAAAAGTCTGCGGCAATTTCGGGATGTTGAAATATACGATCAACTTCATCCAATCCCAATGCTAGGGGTTGGTTGATTTCTGGTAAGAGATACTCCTCGAAATAAGCGGTGCAATTGTCCTTACTGCCATAAATCACATCCCAGTAATCTGCTAACTTGTTGGGTAGCCTCAACCTCCGTCCGACACTGGCACAAAACCACTGAAGGAACTTATCCAAATCTGCAAAAACCTTTCCATCTGCCAATTGAAAGCTCAAAGGCACCGTTAGATAACCTTGTTGTGACGCTTGATGAAGAATTCGTGCCATGAGTGAGGTTTTACCCATTTGCCGGGGCGCTTTGATCCGAATCAAAGATCCTGGCTTCAAAATTGCCTCGTAGCAGCGAGATTCGATGGAAGGACGCTCAATATAAAACGCCGAAGCCAAATCTACCTGTCCTTCAGGTAATTCTGGTTCTGCCACTGGCAGAGGCGGTGAGAGGTTGAGAGAGTGAGGGGGTAATGAAGGGAAAATATCACTACTCATTTCTCCATCGGCAAATCTTTCTACATCCCCCTTTGTCACCAAACTAAAAATTTCCTGTAAAATTTTGGGAGTATCGGCAGGTGAATTCCACTCTCGCTGCTGAATCTGTTGTAAATAGCCCCGTAAATCATAATTCAGTGGCGTACTCCAAGGAAGGTTAACGCGAATGGGCAAAATCACTGGTTTATGCTGATCGCTGCCATCCCGTAACTCTTTGGCCTGTCTCACCTCTTCTGTCACCATCTCGCTAGTTGCCGATCGCTCAGACAACAGCAACAAAAAGTAATCACACAGTTTTAATTCTTCATCAATGCGCTGAGGCCATTTTTCCCCTAAGCGAATACTCTCGCCTGCCATGAATGCTTCGTGTCCAGCAGCTTTAATAGCTTCATAAAAATTCTGGGCAAGGCTCAAATCTGGATCTTGACTGCGATAGCTGATAAAAAATCTGGCACTTTTGCTGGCTGCTGGCAAAGTTGGCATAGTCGAATAAATATCCAGAAATTTTGGCAAATTTGACTATATTCTTGCAATTTACGAACCGAAGCTAGTTTCTACTTTTCTTTAAAGAACTTACTAGTAGCCGTTACACGACCTACTGATACATTTGGTAACTCATTTGCTACCAAAATATTGCTGCCATCCTCTGTATTCAGTTCTAGAAGTTTACAAGCCATGATTCCTTTAGCTTGTGGCTATCTGCTAAAAAGGTAAGTAAAGTAGTTTTTAAAACACATTTATATAAATTTCTTGGTAAACAATTTTTCTTCGGAGGAAGTTTACTTAAGAGAACTATCTAAAAAACTATACCAATAAACCAGTTTCCTAAAAATTTACTTTTACCCCGTACCTTGCATCTATATGACTTCCCAATCTTCTCGCTCTGACAAAATTCTGGTTGTTGATGACTCTCCTGATAACGTATTTTTGATCAAAACTATTTTGGAGGAAGAAGGTTACACCATTAGCACCGCAGAAAATGGTATTTCGGCCCTGGCAGAATTGAAAGCATCGCCTTGTGACTTGGTTCTGCTGGATCTGATGATGCCAGGTATGGATGGATACGAAGTTACAAAGCACATTCGTGGAGAGATGAAATTGCCACAATACATCCCCATATTGCTGATCACTGCCCACGATGCGCCCAATGTCGCCCACGGTTTAGACTTGGGTGCTGATGATTTTATCCGCAAACCTGTAACAGTAGACGAATTGCTGGCAAGGGTGCGATCGCTCCTGCGCTTGAAGCATAGTATGGATGAACGTGATGAAATTGCCCGCCAGCGAGAAGATTTTGTCTCCCGCCTCACCCACGACTTACGCACTCCCTTGGTAGCTGCTGACCGCATGTTGATGCTATTTCAGCAAGGAGCGTTGGGAGCATTATCACCACAAATGCAGGAAGTAATCGCCATCATGGCCCGTAGTAATATCAACCTGCTTTCTATGGTGAATACCTTATTAGAAGTTTATCGCTTTGAAGCAGGTCGCAAAACTTTGGCATTTCAACCAGTTAATCTGGGCCGATTGCTAGAGGAGGTGATTGGAGAATTGACACCTCTAGCTCAAGACAAAGCACTATCCCTAAATTTGGACTTTACTGAGGAGTCAAGCACAAACACAGTGATGGGCGATCGCTTAGAATTGCATCGTCTATTCACCAACCTCATAGGCAATGCGATCAAATTTACTGGCTCTGGTTCTGTGACTATTCGTTTTACTTCTCAACGCCAATTTGATAAAAGTAGTCAATCTCAGTTCTTTGAAATATCCAATTCTGTTGACTACATTAGAATTGAAATAGTGGATACAGGCCCAGGTATTCCCCCTGAAGAACAAGCCACCATATTTGAACGATTTCGCCAAGGTAGCCACAAAACTTCTGGTAGTGGCTTAGGACTATATCTTGCTCGCCGAATTGTCGAGGCACATCAAGGCATTATTCTGCTGAATTCTGAGTTGGGCAAAGGTAGTGTATTTATTGTGCTTCTACCCACTAAAATATGAGAAATTAGCAATTATCAATTATGAATTATAGAGTTTTTATTATTAATTCATAATTGATAAATTTACTACTATCTACCGAGCAATAACTTTAAGTAAATATTCCCATTAGAAAGTAAAATACTAAAAAATGACGAATCAAATATGTTGATGTACCAGCGCTAACATTAAAAAAATAGTTTTTTTATAGGACAAAACAATGATTATCACTGAATTATCTAACGTTGACGATATTATCCAGAATCAGCGTGAGTTTTTTCAAACTGGCAAAACTAAAGACGTTACTTTTCGCATTGAGCAACTTAGAAATATCAAGCAAGCAATTATTGAGCATGAACAGTCAATAGTTGAGGCATTACAAGCAGATTTACATAAGCCAGAAGTGGAGACTTATCTTACAGAAATCGGTGTTATCAAAGAAATAGATTATGCCATAAAACATCTCAAAACCTGGACTAAGCCAAAAAAAACAGCCGTTTCCTTTGATTTTTTTTCCTACTCGGCGAGAATTTATCCAGAACCGTTGGGGGTTGTCTTAATTATTGGGCCTTGGAACTATCCATTTCAGTTAATTATCTCACCGTTAGTAGGTGCGATCGCAGCAGGTAATTGTGCAATTATAAAACCTTCAGAAATCGCTTCTCATACCTCCCGTATCATCGCTGAAATTGTTGCTAAATATTTTGATCCTGCTTATATTGCAGTGGTTGAAGGAGGCGTTGAAGCCAGTCAAAAACTACTTGCAGAAAAGTTTGACCATATCTTTTTTACTGGTGGTACAGCCGTTGGCAAAATAATCATGGCAGCAGCAGCAAAATATCTTACACCAGTTACTTTAGAGTTGGGTGGCAAAAGTCCTTGTATCGTAGATACCGACATTAATCTTGAACACACTGTCAGACGAATTACTTGGGGCAAATTTATTAATGCTGGACAAACTTGTATCGCTCCTGACTATCTTTTAGTTGATAAAAAAATCAAAAAAGATTTAATAGATGGTCTGGGAAAATCCTTAAAAGAATTTTATGGCGATAATCCAGCAAACAGTCCTGATTATGCCAGGATTATAAGTCAAAAACACTTTGATAGGTTGGTTGACTTTCTCAAAGATGGTGAAGTTATCATTGGTGGAGTTGCTCAAGCTTCGGAACGTTATATCGCCCCAACAGTAATTGATAATGTCTCCTTAGAAGATTCTATAATGCAGGAAGAAATTTTTGGCCCTATTCTACCCATCATTGAATATACTGACATTGCAGAAGCGATCGCCTTGATTAACTCTAGACCAAAACCCTTAGCGTTATATTTATTTTCTCAAAACAAAAACCTGCAAAAGCGAGTTTTGCAGGAAACTTCCTCTGGTGGAGTCTGCATCAACGATACAGTGATGCAGGTTGGTGTCTCATCTTTACCATTTGGTGGAGTGGGAGATAGCGGTATTGGCAACTATCACGGTAAAGCTAGTTTTGACACCTTTTCTCATAACAAAAGTGTATTGCAAAACTCTTTCTGGCTCGATTTAAAATGGCGATACGCTCCCTATGAGGGCAAATTGCCGCTAATCAAGAAACTTCTGGGTTAAAAAAGTTAGGAGTTATGAGTTATAAGTTATGAATTTTTAACTCCTAACTCCTAACTCCTAACTCTTAATTATTAATTATTAAAACCCAAAAGCGCTGCTGTAACGCTCCTCAGCCCAAGGTTCACCACGGCGATGGTAGCCATTGCGCTCCCAAAAACCAAGTTCTTCACCAGCTAAAAACTCTAAACCATTAATCCACTTAGCACTTTTCCAAGCATATAGGTGGGGTACAACTAGCCGCATCGGGCCACCGTGTTCAGATGGAAGGTCTTCACCAAAGACTTTAAAGGCAAAGAAGTTTTCTTCGCGGATAAAATCTTCTACAGAAATATTGGTAGTGTAGCCGCCGTAGCAGTGTTCCATAATGTGGGCTACTTTGGGGTCTAGGTCAATCAGACCCATGAAATCTGTAACTTTTATGCCAGTCCATTTGACATCCAGTTTAGACCAGCGCGTTACACAGTGGAAGTCTGCTGTGAATTCGTGTTGAGGCAGCGCCATAAAGTCTGACCAATTAAAGGTAACAGGTTTTGCTAAACCCCAAACTCGAAATTCCCATTCCTCAATGCTGACTTGGGGAGTTGCACCGTAAGTTAATACGGGGAAACCTTTAGCTAAGTGTTGACCTGGAGGGACGCGTTCCCCCTCTTCCTTGTCTGGTTTATGAAAAAATTTTCCTAGCATAGTTGGAGAAAAATAAGTTTTCTCAAGGTATTTGCAGACTTTTTTACTGAGTTGCTAACAGCACCAGATGTTTTACTCTTTAATATGATTACTTGATCATTACTCATCAATTATAGGTAATGGGTAACGGATGTTCCCAATTACTCACTACCAATTTTTTTCGATCTAATCAGCTTTTGTAGAGTATCTATGATTCATAATGCAATCAGGAAAGCTAAGAAAAAGCGTTTATCCAGTAGTGAGAAGTTTGATTGGTAAAGCACCAATCAAATCTATCGGTGCTGTTCATGCTTTTCCTGACTGGGAAATTATGATTCTTCTTCCTCTTCTTCAGCAGTTGGATATACAAATGTAGAACGTCCAGTCAAAATCGACTTGCCCAAAGAGAGAGCTTTCTGAGCTTCGATGACGGCTTTGTGCCTCCAGGTAGCTCGACGTTTATCTCGTTTTGATTTGGAAGTTTTCTTCTTAGGAACAGCCATGTCAGCAGATATCGCGATTCTTGACAACCTTCTTATTCTAGGCCATCCACTGACACCAAGGACAACAGTTGAGTCAGAATTGATAGGTTGAGACTGAAGTATGACACGGGGACACGGGGACAAAGGGAATTCTAAGAGTGACCTCTTTGCGTTCCCCGAAGTTCAGAGCCAAGACTTCCTTGGCTCTGACTTCTGTCTGTGTCTAGCTCAACCCGTCATTTTTGGGTTGACATACCGCTAGCTGCTGGAACTGTATTAGAGCTATTTTCAAAGAAAAGTAGCGATCGCGCAGTTTTGAAGTAAGTTGCCCAATTTTGAGCATCGGGACGCGATCGCCATTGGGGACGACTGACCTCTAATGTCAAGACTGGTGCGATCGCTCCATAATTTTGTACGGACACAATTATTGAAACATCTGTCACCAAGATATCTTGGTCGAAGCTCCTTTGAGCAGCTGCCCTCGCGGCTGCTTCTGCCCTCCTGAGAACGGTTTCGTAGTTTTCTTCTGGCAGGCGGTCAATAGCTAGATCAACTCTAGCGGTGTAAGCCCGCACAACCTGAGGTGCGATCGCTTCCGTCAAAAACCACGCAGGAACAGTAGATATGAGCAAAACTACTAAAGGAACTATCCGGATTCTTCTGGCAATTTGGCTAATAACTGAAAAGGGAGTGATCGATGATGGTAGGTGAGCAGAAATTTTGCTCATGACCTTCTATCTCCTTATTGATGATCTGTTATTGAAATTAGGTGAAAGTATTTTCCGGTCAACTAACGTAGTAAAAATTACATTCTAACTTAAGATTCGATCAGAATCACCTAGACTATAAGACATAGGTTAGCTTTGTTTTTTTGGCAAAGCCAACCGCAATTTTAAGACCAGCAAACAATAACTGACAAAGAGCGGGATGGCAAATTACTGGGCGATCGCGATTGGCATCAATCAATATCAGTTATTTCAACCTTTAAGTTGTGCCCAAGCAGATGCTGAGGCACTGGAGGATTTTTTGGTGACAGAGGCAGGTTTTCTCGCCAAACACTGTCTAGTCATGACAGATACCTCGCCACCGATTGGGGATAGATCAACTTATCCGACTAAAGAGAATATTTTGCTGCTGCTTGAGGATTTGGCAGTGACAAGTTGGCAACCAGAAGATTATCTGTGGTTATTTTTTAGCGGTTATGGGGTCAACTACAAAGGCAAAGATTACTTAATGCCAGCGGAAGGCAACCCCGAACTAGTGCAAGAGACTGGCATAGAATTGCGATCGCTAATGCAAAGCCTACAACTTGCTGACCTAAATGTATTGCTACTACTCGATATCAACCGCGCTTTTGGCACCCAAGCGGATGCTCCCGTTGGGGAAGAAACAATAGAACTAGCCCAAGAACTACAACTCGCTACAATTCTTTCTTGCCAACCAGAGCAATTTTCCCATGAAAGTAGCGAATTAGGTCACGGATTCTTTACAGCAGCTTTGTTAGAAGCTTTGCGTTCTGGTAATGGCAGCAACTTGGCAGATTTAGAAAGCTACCTGAGTCTGCTCATGCCAAAATTATGTCACCACCACTGGCGTCCTGTTCAAAACCCTGCCACTATCATCCCATCAAGACCGCAGATAATCTTGCCACAATTGGCAATGGAAAGTGACTTTCAATCAGAACCGGTGATTTATCCGGAAGAATCTTTTGCTATTGCCCGTGCCGCTCCTACCCTCGACGATTACCCTAGAACCTCAGCAGAACGGGGCAGATGGGGAGAAGCTACTGTGAACTCCTCCCAACAGGTGAAGGCTTACAAGATCGAGAAGCCTAAAGGTCAACCAGTCCAGGAGTCAGCTACTAGCTTAGTTTCCCAGCCAATGGCGGAAACTTCTTTAGGAGTGAATCCGAGGGGAAGATTTATCCCCAATTCCTCGAAAGGTTACGTCTCTCGATTGCCATCCAATCAACCAAGCATCCCTTTTTGGAAACAGTTTATCTTATGGGGCGGAGGCAGCTTGCTGGTAGCAGGTTTAATTGCTGTAGTTTTTCTCCGTAATCAAGAAACTTTTAGAATTAAGCAAATATCAAGCACATTACCTAATGCTACTGCTAGCGATCGCCAGGTTATAGAAAATTTACCAAGCGATCTCACTCCACCAGTTAGACTTAAAAACCAATCTAGCGCCCAAATCACCTCTAGTTCCGAGTCGAAAAAGCGGAATCAAGCAGTTTTGGACTTGGCGAAAATGTCGCTCAGACAAACCCAGGCTAGTGATTTGAGCATGGCGATCGCTACAGCCCGGAAAATTAAACCCGGTGAACCACTCTACGATCAAGCTCAAGAGAATATTAAGATTTGGAGCCAGATGATTTTAGATTTAGCAGAGGGTCGTGCTAAACAAAGACAGTATGCTAGCGCTATTGCTGCTGCTCGATTAATCAGCAAAGATGAAGCTCCCTATGCCAAAGCACAAGCAGCAATTAACCTGTGGCGGTTAGAGGGCAAGCAGTATGTCAGTAACAAAACTCTTTTAGATGCAGCTAATGCCTTAATTAAGCCTGGACAGGCATCTACCTACAATCGTGCGATCGAAGTTGCCAAGAAAGTACCAGCAGGTCAACCGGGCTTTGATACTGCCCAAAAATCGATCAATAAATGGAGTGAGAAAATTTTAGACTTGGCCAAGCGTCGCGCCACCGAAGGAGAACGTAATACCGCAATTGCGACCGCTGCTTTAGTGCCAGAGGAGACAGCCGCTTACGAAGATGCTCAGGATGCTATCCAAAAATGGCAAAAAAAATAGTTAGCAGTTAGGAGTTAAGAGTTTTAATTCCTCACTCATCACTCCTAACTCGTAACTTTTGTCTCAGTACTTAGCAGTACTGCGAGACATCTTCGCCACATTCGTCGGCTAGATAGCACAGTGCTCGAAAACGTAAACCAACCACTTCCTCATATAAGGGGTTGAGCTTGCACATGGGCGGAATGTGAAACAAGGTTTTCCCAAATAATTTGAGATCGCGCTCAAAGGGACACTGAGATGGAATCAGTTTGCACAAGCGGTGAGCTAATTGGCGATCGCGGACTTGAATATTTTCTACACGCTGCCGTAAGGGTTGGAGAATATCCCAGTAAGGCTTGGAAATAGAACGGTTTAGCTGGGTTCCTTTATGATCACTAGTCTCTGCTTGATTGATTGATACCCAGCTAGCCAGAAAAATTCTTTTTGTGGTATTGTCGAATACCTTCATGGTTAACCCTCTGTATTATTGAGGCTATTCACCTTTTTGATGAATAATATACAACGTGGCAACGAACTTTCCCGGAAAAATCGCGTTCTGACTGCGATATAATGTAATACCTGATTAGCCACTTAAGTCAGAACCTAATTTATTACTACGTCAAGTTAATCGCAATTTTCTGGGGATCGGTAGTGTAATATTACGATCTTGTTCATAACTTGACACAGTTTAAATTTTAATAAAGACATCCATCATTGGATAGGTTTTAGTGTAACATTTACAAACCTTAATATAAGGTCTTTCTAAAAGTATTTTTGCTAAGTATAAATATCAGTAATACCCTAGTAGGCGTCTTTCCTCTCCGCATTCCCACTTCCCCACGTAAGAGCGTCCTGTTAATTGCTGGCTAAATTTCGTAGAAATAGAGATAAGTCTATAGACGCAGCGACGGCTTAAAGCTATGTGGGTTGGATTTCTCAGTAGATGGGGAGTGGCTAGTCATGAAACATCGGTCGTCGCAAAGGCTCGTTAAAGAATAGTGATTCTTCTCCAATTTGCAATCTATTGCGTCTTAGGGCTAACTTATCTGGGGTTAGCATTGGGTTACATTCCTGGTTTACGCATGAACCGCGCCACCATTGCTTTGGTCGGTTCTGCCTTTTTAATTGCTTTAGGTGTCCTGAATTTACAGGAGGCATGGCAGGCCATTGATGCCAATACCATCGTATTTCTCTTGAGCATGATGGTAGTTAACGCTAACCTATCCTATGCAGGGTTTTTTAAAAGATCAATCTCGGTGATATTGAGTATCACTCGCAGTCCTCTAGGGTTGTTAATTGCTTTAACTTTTGGCAGTGGTATTCTCTCCGCCTTTTTTCTCAACGACACTCTGGCGTTGATTTTTACACCCTTAACCTTGAGCCTGACTCTAGCTTTGGGTTTAAATCCGATTCCTTATTTACTAGCGATCGCAGGTGCAACTAATATCGGATCGGTAGCAACTTTGAGCGGTAATCCTCAAAATATCCTGATTGGCTCCTTTTCAGGCATCTCCTATCTAGAATTTCTGCGTGTATTGGCCCCAGTTGCCCTAGCAGGCTTGGTAATTCAGGTGATATTACTGTGGCTACTTTACCCAAATGTGCGCTCACTTAAACCTTGCCAACTATTACCTGTTGGTAACCAACGAATTTTTAAACCCTTATTTAATAAAACATTAGTCATCACAACTGGGCTGCTAATTGCATTTACTATCGGCGGTTCTTCCGGTGCTTTTATGGTGGTTACTAAATTTTAGTAAATTTTACTAACTATATTTTAATGATATTTATCCTTAAAATATAGGCTTTATAAGCATTACAGCAGTTTCACGTATACTGAAATAATCCAAATAGCATGATTTATACTATAACACAGTAAAAATTAAGGCTTTCACACAGTGTGCCGT